>DTPJ01000167.1 GCA_011334435.1 Candidatus Poribacteria bacterium
AACCCAGCACTCAACTAAAGGGATGGTTGGGAAATTTTTCGGGTAGCAAAGAATTTTGTCTTTAAACAATTTAGTATATAAGAGGGTTATTGAGTGCTGGGGATTCAAAAGCTAATGGCTGAATATGTTCAATTGTTTTTAAGGTGACTAAAGTGTTGCATTAAAGGGTTAGAGCCTTGTTAAAATGGTTAAGAATATATTAGTATAATATAATATATTAGTATAATTAGGATATAAGAGGAGGAGATGTATGAATAAAATTATGCTGATTGGTTGTTTCTTTCTGTTTGGTTCTGGAGTTTGTTCTCAAGAGATATCAACCAAAACTGTTACCACCCAAAAAGATGAAAAAGTTGAGAAGATGAACAAAGAAAAGGAATCTTTGAAAGCGGAATATGAGCTTTTAATCCAGAAAGAACAAACGAAGGCTGCCCAATTAGAAGCGCAGTATAATACTCTTTCTCTTGAAAACAAACTTTACGCTGAAAAAATGAATAAAGAACTCGGGGAACTGAAAACTCAACTTGATAAATTAAGTGCCCAAAACAGATTAAATGATGAGCAGAACAGACAGGCGCTTTCAGAGATTTCATTTGAGCTTTCTAAATTAAAAATGAGTAACGATATAGAAATGGAAAAAGAGAGAATAAAAAATATGAAGATAGACGATGAAAAGGCAATGATTGATTATGAAATTAAAAAAATGGATTTAGAAAAAGAAAAGATAAAACATGATATCTTTTTAAAGACAGCCGAGGTCGATAAACTGAAAGCGGAACTTGATTTAGCGGATAAGAAGGATGAGATCAAAAAAAGGGCTAATAAGGAAATTAAATACACTGATGAAATTTTTAAAGACGGGATTCTTAAAATTTCCGATAGAAGAATACCTTTAAACAGCGTTATAACACTTCCAACAGCGGATTATATCGTAAATAGAATAGATTATTTTAATAACATAAGCAGCGCTCCAATATTTATTGTTATAGACAGGTCGCCCGGCGGGTCTGTTATGGCTGGATATAAAATATTAAAGGCGATGGAAGGAAGCAAAGCCCCTGTTTATGTGGTTGTTAAATCATTTGCCGCATCTATGGCGGCGACCATAACCACGCTTGCGAAAAAGTCATTTATATATCCAAACGCTATAATACTTCATCATCAAATGTCTTCAATGCACTGGGGAAATATGACTGAATTGAAGGAACAATTAGAGATGTCAAAAAAATGGAAAAAAAGATTAATGGGTCCTGTTGCTAAAAAATTGGGGATGGACATTGAAACATTCAGAAAAAAGATGTATGAGCATAACTCTGATGGTGACTGGGAAGAATTCGGGGATGATGCTGTAAATCTTAAATGGGCTGATGATGTCGCCGAGAGAATTATTGAAGAAGGAATTATAAAAGATCCGGATTATTATTCCGATAAGAAATTTATTGCATATCCAGAGGAAAAGGTAGATGATAAGGGAAAGAAGTATATTGAACTTCCAAGATTAGAGCCGTTTGATTTTTATTTTTTATATAATCCAGATAATTATTACAGATATAATTATTAATATGAAAGAAGGGAAATGGCTTGAGCCAAGATACGCCTCAAAGGAATCATTTGAAAAGGACTATCCCAATTTAAACCTGTCCGGCGCGACTGTAAAATGTCCCGGTTGCGGGGAGTATGCAACCTTGAACAGGAAATCAAATATTGGCAGGTCAGCTGGATGGTGTAAAAAGTGCAACAGAGCGGTTACTCTCTGAACAGAAAGTAAGACAGTGAAAGGTGAGGGGAAGCGGGCAAGAAGGTGATAGGTGAAAAGTGAAAGGTGAGAAGTGAAAAAGTGAGAGAAGATATGAAAAAACAATATTATGTATATATAATGACAAACAAAAACAATACTGTAATTTATACTGGGATAACTAATAATCTTAAAAGAAGAGTTTATGAACATAAAGAAAAAATAATTAGAAGTTTTACAAGCAGATATAATGTTAATAAGTTAGTTTATTATGAAATTTTTGAAGACACTTATAATGCTATTTCAAGAGAGAAACAAATCAAGGCAGGTTCAAGAGGAAAGAAAATAAATCTGGTAAATAACTTTAATCCTCAATGGAAAGACCTTTATAATGAAATATAATAAAATTTAATTAATAGAGTCATTACGAGTTTGCAAACTTGCGATACTTACGAAGTGACTGCCTCAGCTGTCATTACGAGTTTGCAAACTTGCGATACTCGCGAAGTAATCTCATCTTGCGGTTGCTAATAATTTATTAATTCTTTGTTTACTCTGGATGAGATTGCTTCGTTAGAAAAGCAGGAAGTTTACTCGCAACGACTGCGTCGGATTGCTTCGTTAGAACCAGCAAGAAGATGACTCGCCTGCCTGACGGCAGGCAGGCAACGACTTCGTCAATTTGTAAAGAGAAAATTCCAATCTCTGCCCCCCCGACGTTACGTCGGGGGGCACGTTCACGCAACGACTTCGTCGGATTGCTTCAAAATTTTTTGATTACGATAGGTCAAAAGTCCTATTTTGAATTAGGACTTATATCCTTGTTTTTATCTTAATTTAAATTAAAATATAAAAGATGTGTTATCATAAAGGAGATATAAAATGATAAAAAACATTATCGCTATAATATTGTTTTTTTCAGTTTCGCTATATTGCGGCGAAATTGAAAAATATAAAAATGTTAATTTAAAACAGCTTTTTGACGAATTAAATCAAAGAATTGAAAAAGTTCCTGAAGTTAAAAGATTGAATGAAAGCGATCTTAAAAATGACCCGAGATACTTTCTTAAATTAAAGGATGTAGATAAAAAAGCAAGAACTAAATTGCTTGAATTGGGCTTTGATATAATGGAGATTAAAGATGGATATATAACAGGACTTATCCCCTCGGATTTAATAGGGAATATATCCGAAAAAGAATATTCAATAATAGAGAAAAAAAGTATATATCAGTGGTCCAGTGAAAATAAGGATTTTCCAGCCGCTGACTCTGCATATCATAACTATAAAGAGACATATGATGTATTAAAAGACATCGCGTCCAATAATTCAAATATGGTTTCTCTTTTTTCTATAGGTAAGAGCTATGAGGGAAGAGATATATGGTGTTTGAGGATAAACACGACAGAAAAGGGAACTACCCCGAGTAAAAAGCCAGGCGCTCTGTTAGTTGGCAATCATCATTCAAGAGAACATCTTTCAAATGAGATGGTACTTTTATTTGCCGTATACCTCTTAGAAAATAAAAATGACACTGAAATAAAAAAATACATTGATAATCTTGATATATACATAATACCTATGCTTAATCCCGATGGAGTTGAGTATGATATAGCGACCGGAAGCTACAGATACTGGAGGAAAAATACCAATAAGTTTAGCGGAACAAAGGTTATTGGAACTGATTTAAATAGAAACTATGATTTTAGATGGTGCAAGGAAGGGGCTTCAACTTCTCAGAGCGCTGATACATACTGTGGACCCAATGTATTTTCTGAGCCGGAGTCGCAGAGATTAAGGGATTTTATGAGTTCTAACAAAAACATTAAGACAGCTCTTACTTATCATTCTTACGCCTCTTTAGTTTTATATCCCTGGGGCGGGCTGGATGAGCAGGTAAGCGATGAAAAGGATAGAAATGCATTTATAAAACACGCCGGGGAGATGGCGAAAATTCTTGGTTATGAAGCAGAACAATCAAGCGATCTTTATGTAGCAACCGGAGATATGGCTGACTGGGCTTATGATAAACTTAAGGTTTTTGCGTGGACAATAGAGCTTGAGGGTAATGGTTTTTATCCCGGTTCGGATATTATATCCAAGGCTTTTGAAAAAAACAAAAAAGCAGGTCTTTATCTTTTAAGTATAACAGACAACCCTTACAAATAGTCGCTCGCCCCGCCCTTTTGACACAAAATCTATAATAAAAACATTAAATCAAATTTTAAGGTTACAGCTGATAAAAGAACAAAGTATTTCAGTTATATATCAAAAGAGCGGGGCTCGCT
>DTPJ01000861.1 GCA_011334435.1 Candidatus Poribacteria bacterium
TAGATTCAGGAGAGGAACTCAGTCGCATTGATATTGTGAAAAAAGCCATAATTGACAGCTCAACGAAGTCAATTGTTGATGAACTCAATAATAATTTCAACGTCCAGTTATATCAATTCAGCACAGACGCAGTTTCGGTCAAAGAATTATCGCTAAAAGCACAAGGGGCGTTGACTGACATAAGCAAAGCGTTGTCAACAGCGATAAATGATTGGAAAGGTCAGCAGATCTCAGGCGTTGTCCTTATTACCGATGGCAACTATAATGCAGGTGAAGACCCAATTAGATATGTCCAAAAAGTCGGCATACCTATTTACACTGTCGGAGTAGGGCAGACAAAGGCAATGCGAGATATACAGATAACAAGAGTAGAAGCTAATCCTATCGCTTATGTTGACCATACATTCCCGATAAAAGTTGCGATAAATAGCGGAGGATATGATGGCAAAGAGGTAATGGTAACGGTTACAAGCGGGACAGACTTAGGGAAAAATTCATCGTTAAAAGATAGCAGTTTATTGAAACTTGACAGCAAAAACGGCGAACAATTTGTAGAATTGAAGATCAAGCCTAAGCAGGAAGGCATATTAAAATTAAATGTATCTATAACTTCAATGCCCGATGAACTTACTATAGAAAATAACAAATACGCTTTCTTTGCCAGAGTTATAAATACTAAAATCAAGGTTATGTATATAGAAGGCAATCCGAGATGGGAATCAACCTTTCTTAATAGAGCTTTGCAAAGAGACCCTAACATAGAATTGTCTTATTCAGTTGCGACAAAACAGGGAGGATTTTATCCTCAATCATCGTTAAAGACTTTTCCGAATAGGAATGAATTATTTTCTAACGACATTCTAATTCTCGGAGATATAAGCCCAAGCTTTTTTAAGAATGATCAGTTGTCAGCGATCAAAGATTTCGTTGAGAATAGAGGCGGATCGCTTATTTTTCTTGCAGGGAGAAATTCTTTTGGCGATGGTGGTTTTGGCGAAAGCACAATTAAAGATATGCTACCGATAGAGATAGGACAAGGCGGAGCAAGACTTTTGAGTTCACCATTTAACCCGATTTTGACACAACAAGGAATAAGTCATCCGTCAACAAGGCTTAGTGATGATCCTGCTGAAAATAACGCTATATGGCGAGACCTACCATCGTTGAATCGTTTTTATACAGGCATCGGCACAAGATCAGGGGCAACCGTCCTTGCGGGACATCAACAGGAGAAGGGAAAACCGCTGATTGCTTTTCAAAGATACGGCAAAGGCATAACATATATGATAGCTACCGATGATCTTTGGAAATGGGCATTTGTCGTATATTCACAAGGCGGAGATGATTCGTATTATCGTAAATTTTGGTCAGGAACGATACGTTGGCTTTCTTTTGTCCGCACCAAAGCTGATCAAGTGAACGTTGAACCAAGTAAACAGACATATACAAAAGATGAGAAGGCGATCATAAAAGCATATATTTACGATGAAAACTATGATCCGATAGACAACGCTCAGATAAAGGCACAAGTGCAAACTCCTGTTGGAACTTCGCGGGATATTAAATTTGTGTTTGAAGAAAATGGACGATATTCAGCGGAATTTACCCCAACGATAGATGGAAATCATAAAGTTGGGGTAGAAGCAGAATATAATGGACGCTCTATCGGAAAAAGCTTTGCAGAATTCATTGTGCAAACAGCGACATTAGAATATCAAAGCACACAGCTTAATGAAGCCTTACTCAAACAAATAGCTGATATTTCTGGAGGAGTTTATCATAATATAAATAACATTTTTGAACTCCCGAAATCATTAAAAGAAGCGAAAGAATCTATTGTATCAACAAAGGAAAAGTCTATATGGGACAATGCTTGGTTGTTAGGTTTCATTGTCGCTTTATTGACGACAGAATGGCTTTTGCGTAAGAAGAAAGGTCTTGTATGAGGACATTAATTGTCATAATATTGGTAGTGATTTTCCCTTTCACAATTTTAGCCCAAAGCGAGAAATTCACAATAGCAAGGGTAAAATATGGTGGTGGTGGAGATTGGTATTATGGTCAAACGCAGATACCAAATCTCCTTAAAGGTCTCAGAGAAAGGACAAATGTTGATACTGAAACAAAACAAGCAGTTATCCAATTGACCGATAAAAAACTTTATTCTTACCCGTTTATATATATGACGGGTCATGGCAATGTTTTATTTACAGAAGAGGAAGTCAAAGCTCTGCGTCTTTATCTTATGCGAGGTGGATTTCTATGGGCTAATGATGACTACGGGATGGATAAAAGTTTTCGCAGGGAGATGAAAAGGGTTTTTCCAGAAAAGGAATTAGTTGAAGTGCCATTTGATCATAAGATATACCATTGTTTTTATGAGTTTCCAAATGGGCTTCCAAAGATACATGAACACGATGGAAAACCGCCTCGTGGATATGGTATATTTCATGAAGGACGTATGGTAGTATTTTATGACTACGAGAGTGATATTGCAGATGGGTTAGAAGACCCTGAAGTTCATAATGATCCGCCAGAAAAAAGGGAACAGGCTTTACAAATGGCGATCAATATTGTAATTTATGCTTTAACGAATTAAAGGAGTTGACTCTATGCAAAAAAGAAAACTTGGTAATTCTGATCTTTATTTGACAACAGTTGGGTTTGGAACTTGGGGGATGTCAGGAACAGGATGGCGAGGTAGTTGGGGTCCACAAGATGACAACGACTCTATAAACGCCATAATTAGGGCTTATGAACTTGGCGTCAATTGGATTGATACTGCCCCTGTCTATGGTCTTGGTCATTCGGAGGAGATCGTCGGCAAAGCTATAAAGCAACTTCCAGAAAGACCTATCATCGCCACAAAATTAGCTTTGCGTTGGGATGATCAAGGAAATATTACGAGATGCCTGAAAAAAGAAAGCGTCAGAGAGGAAGCGGAAAATAGCCTTAAACGGTTAGGCATTGATGTCATAGACCTTTACCAAATACATTGGCCAATTGATGACAATATAGACGAGGTTTTAGAAGGTTGGGCAACTATGGCTGAGCTTATAAAAGAGGGGAAGGTCAGATATATAGGCGTAAGCAACTTCAATGTTGAGTTATTAGAAAAAATATCAAAAATTCACCCTGTAACTTCCCTTCAACCTCAATATAGCATGATCAAGCGAGAAGTTGAGAAGGAACTTCTTCCTTATTGCGGTAAGAATAATATTGGGGTTGTCTGTTATAGTCCAATGGCAAAGGGACTTTTAACAGGTGCTTTCTCTAAGGAAAGAGTAGAAAAACTCTCAGATGAAGATCACCGCAAGAGGACGCCAGATTTTCAAGACCCGTTATTGAGTAATACGTTAGAGATGGTAGAAAAGCTCCGTCCTATTGCAGAACGAAATGGAAGGACGTTATCACAGTTAGCTATTGCATGGGTATTAAGGCGTCCAGAGGTTACAGCAGCTATTGTCGGTGTCAGACGACCTTCTCAGATAGAGGAAACCGCTCCCGCAGGAGATTGGAATCTTTCTGATGAAGATATTGCGGATATTCAAATCATATTAGAAGAATATGAAAGGAAGTCTGCTGCTCCGCCAGCTAAGTCTGTATTATAAAATTAACGACAATTTCAAAAGCATGTTGTATAAAATAAGCCACAAAAGTCTCTCTTTGGATGAAGTTTGATTAAATAATCGGATAATAGTTAAGAATGGATTCCTGCTTTCGCAGGAATGACTGACGACTGGTCCTCAGAGATGACGACTGGTCATTAGGAACTCAATGGATTTTGTTTTCTAAAAGGATTAGTATTTTTTTCTCCAATTTATTGTTGATGAATTTTTTCATAGTTGATAATTACACACAAAAAGTCATTCCCGCGCAAGCGGGAATCCAGAGAAACATTGCTAATTTTATTACTTGGTTAATTTTTCAAACTCCATGAAAAGGGAGGTTTAGAGGGATTTTCTAAACTAAAAAATAACTTTATGGGCTTTATAAAAATCTGTTTATCAATACAAGGAGA
>DTPJ01000002.1 GCA_011334435.1 Candidatus Poribacteria bacterium
ATGCTACTAACTTTATATATTGCCTTTCATATTTCACCTCAAACTCTTGATGTATAAAAAACTTATAATGTATCAAGAAAATCATTCTTGATCTTGTGAATGGACTATGACATAATAGGAATGCTATATTATATTAATGATTTGATATTTACTTATAAAGGAATTAAGATTTGATTGTAAGAATCAAAAATGTATCAGTTTTATATGGCGATGTAGTAGCTCTTGACGATCTCTCCATAGAAATAAATGGAGGGGCTATCGGTCTTTTAGGACCAAATGGTGCAGGAAAAACTACGTTTATCAAAACTATTCTAGGACTCTTAACACCGCAGAATGGTTCAGCCGAAGTGTTTGGGATGGATGTAGTCCAAAATAAAATGGAAATACGTAAGCAAATCGGATATGTCCCAGAAAGTGATTGTTATATTGCAGGTATGAGTGGTGTTAACTTTGTCGCTTATATGGGAAAACTCTGTGGTATGCCAAATAAAGAAGCTATCCAGCGCGCTCATGAGATTTTACAATATGTCGGAATGGACGAAGAAAGATATAGGACAATTGAAACTTATTCTACTGGCATGAGGCAAAAAATAAAATTGGCACAAGCGTTGATGCACGATCCAGAATTGCTTTTACTTGATGAACCAACAACAGGTATGGACCCAAAAGGTCGGCAGGAAATGCTTGATCTGATCAAAGACATCTCATCATCAAAAAATATAAATATTATCCTTTCGTCTCATCTTTTGCCTGATATTGAATACACTTGTCAAGATGTGATCGTCCTTCGCGATGGAAAATTAGTTATAACAGGCAATATCCAAGAGCTAAAAGCTACTCATAAGAAGATGTATGAAGTGCGAATTAAGGGCAACGGCGAAGTTTTTTTGTCAACTCTTAAATCCAAAGGCGTTGAACTTTGGAGATCTGAGCGAAATCTTTTTAGGATTTCATTGCCAGAGGATATAGGAACTCAGGAAATATTTAAAATCGCTTTTGATAACGGGATTCAGATCAGACAACTTATCCAAACCCGATATTCGCTTGAAGACGTTTTTACAAAAGTCATAGAGGAATAAAAAATGCCTATACATGATCAAAGTTATCGTCATTGGGAAGGCGAACTAAAATCCCATTATCTTAGATGGTGGGTCATCACTTATGAAGGTTTGAAGGTAATACTAAGGCGAAAGTTATTTATTATCCTTATACTTACTCCTGCTATAATTCAATTTTTTGTATTTGGCGGGTTGATATACGGATTTAACACCTTCGGCGCTATGGCTAACTTAAATCAAATGACGCCTGACTTCTTTTTTAGGTTTTGCTTTCAGCAGACGTTTTTTATATTATTGATATGCGTCTTCGGCGGTTCTGGACTTATTGCAAATGATATGAAAAGTAACGCTTTACAATTGTATTTCTCTAAACCTTTGACCCGTTCAGACTATATAATCGGCAAAATTGCGATAATAATGATAATGCTTGAATGTATAACCGCAGTCCCATGTTTACTGCTTTTTATAGAATATGCTGTTCTCTCGCAGGATTTAACATTTCTTCGTGAAAACTACTGGCTTATCGGTTCAATAATAGCATATTCATTAGTATTGAATCTGCCTATAACATTTTTAACTCTTGCGTTGTCATCTGTCACAAAAAACTATCGCTATTCTGCTATTATTCTTGTCGCTATCATTCTTGGATCAGCTGTTGTAAGCGGATTGCTTAAAGTCATATTCAGGAGCAGTTGGACAAATTTCGTTATGTATTGGTATAACATCGGCATTATAGGCAGAGGTCTATTTGGTATGAAAGACGAATTCTCAGAATGGCAATGGTCATTTGTTATTATGCTGGTCTTGTCCATAATCTGCTTTTGGATTATGTATAGGAAGATAAAGGGAGTAGAAATAGTCAAATGATCCCTATAATTGAAATGAAAAATTTATGCAAATGGTATAATCAAGTTATGGCGGTCAATGATGTAACGTTAAATCTTTATACGGGCATAACTGGTCTTTTAGGACCAAATGGTGCAGGCAAAACAACTTTGATAAGATTAATAGTGGGATTGCTTAAACCAGATAGGGGAGAGATAAAGGTCTTTGGCGAGCATATCTGGAACAACTATACTCTCAATCATAGAATTGGGTATTGCCCCGATCATGATGCCTTTTATGAAGGGATGACAGGATTTCAATTCATTGTAAATTTAGCGATGCTAAATGGTTTTACAAGATCAGAAGCAGAAGATCGGGCTTTAGATGTGTTAAGAACTGTTAATATGCTGGACAATAAAGACAAAAGGATCGGAGCATATAGCAAAGGTATGAAACAACGTATTAAGCTTGCCCAAACGTTACTGCATGACCCTGATCTAATCTTGCTTGATGAGCCATTAAGCAGTATGGACCCTCTCGGAAGGCACGATACTATTGAATTAATAAGACAACTTGAACAAGAGGGAAAATCAGTTATCGTATCAAGCCATATATTACACGAGGTTGAGGCAATGACTGACAATATAATATTGATCAACAATGGACGCATATTAGCTGAAGGAGATGTCCATGAAATAAGAGAGCTTATAGATAGACACCCACATAATGTCTATGTAAATTGTGATAAGCCGAGATTACTTGCATCAATATTAGTCGGATATGACGATGTTGTCAGCACAAATATAAGCAAAGAAGACTCTGCCCTGATCGTTGAGACAACTAAACCCGATGAATTTTATTCTCGTTTGCCTGCGATTATATTAGAAAATGATATTAAAATTGAAAACTTATATTCCCCAGATGATAATTTGCAGGCAGTTTTTAAATATCTCATCGGATAATCTATGGAAGGAAAAATACATGCGATTAGTTCAAATTGGTAATGTAAAGGTCTCTGGACTTTGTATTGGAGGAAACCCGTTTAGTGGATTTTCTCATCAAACAGCAGAACGTAGCAAAGAAATGACAGATTATTATACACCTGAGCGAATCAAACAAACCCTTCGTATTGCGGAAAAAGAAGGCATTAACACATTCTTTGGTAGGACAGATGATCATATATTAGGTATCATAAAAGAATATTGGGAAGAGGGCGGGACTATTCAATGGTTTGCTCAGGTCTGCATTGAGCATAATGACGATTCTGCTTGGCGAAAATGGCTCATGATGGCTGTCAAATTAGGTGCTTCTGCCACTTATATTCACGGCGGAGTTGTTGATAGTTGGTATGCAAATAAGCTTTATGATAACTTCAAAGAAGCGTTGGATATGATGAGAGATGCTAACGTGACCGCAGGATTTGCAGGTCATAATCCAGATGCGCATAAATGGATCAGCGAAAATTTAGATGTGGATTTTCAAATGTGTAGTCATTATAACCCCACGGATCGCTCAAAAAGTCCTCATCATATCAATGTAGGTGAAAAATGGGACTATGAGGATCGTAAACGGATGTTAGATGTGATAAACTCCATTAAAAAGCCTGTTGTTCATTATAAGGTATTTGCTGGCGGAAATAAGCCTATTATAGAGGCTTTTGAAACGATGGGCAAGTGTATGCGTCAGATAGACGTAGCTTGCGTCGGATTTTTCTTGAAAGATGATCCTGATATGATCCACAAGGATATAGAGCTTTTTGAAAAATACGTTGACAAAATTTGATATGAGTTTCAAACATAAATTTCGGACAATTTTTATTTAATCAAATTTCCTATAAAATCCCTCTAAATCTCTCTTTTCCAAAAATGACATCTGAAAATGATTAGAATGCTGTCCAAAATGCTTAACTACTCATTTTTTGCGATAATTATAAATAAATTCAAATGGTAATTCTGAAATGCTATTCTAATCAATATTTATCAAGGTTTGAATCAAATGCTTATATGAAAATGTTCATTGGGTATAGTGTGGTGAGGTGTCAACCAATCTGCCAATTGAGGAAGAAATACGAATGTCAAATTATATTAAAGGTAAGTTAGGCGATGGAACGGCAAAAATCTTGCTAAAA
>DTPJ01000654.1 GCA_011334435.1 Candidatus Poribacteria bacterium
TAGAGGTTAAGAGTGGTCCACAACTTTATGCATCAATTTAGACGGATAAGGTTATGTGCTAAGCAAAACGCATAAACTTGTGGTACTGAGCTTCTGAAGATCCGTCTCTTTTCAAGGATGATCACGCTTCTTGAGATCATGCAGCTTTTTAGGGGATCCGAGAGTGATCCTGACACTGGTTAGCTAAAACAAAGCTGATTTTTTGACACTGGCACCGCTTGTCACCGCTTGGCACCGCTTGGCACTCCTTGACACTTTCGCTTGACACCGCTTGACACCAGTGTCATGGTTTAGCTTGGCACCGCTTGACACTAGTGCCAAGGGGAAGCGTCATGGCACTCCCTGACACCGCTTGACACTACTTGACACCGAAGGGCTTGGGGATTAGAAGTATAAGGAAAAGTTAAAAAAAATTAAAAAAAATTAAAACAAAAAGTCAAAGTCGGCTAAGATGCTCTCAAGGCGTTTAGAGCCTTATTCGACGATGGGGAAAAGGCCAGGAATAAAAAACTCTGGATTAACAAAATATCGAGGAAGTTAGCAGGAAGCCTAGGAATCAGGAGATCAAAGTTAGGCGAATTAGTTGAGACATCAACAGCAATATGCAATATCCGTAGATACCTGTGTAAAGAAGACACGTGAAAATCTTTTAAAAACGTTTATTCGCGTCTTCCTCTAGCTTATATCCAACCTTTACTATATTTTGAATAATTGTACTCGTCTATCAGTTTCAAAATGGTTAAATAGGGTTTCGGATTCGGATGAAGTTTTAAAATACTATTTTCGGCAACGTTATCGTCTACTCGTTGTTCTTCAATGTAGCTTTGCAGGATCATATCGACGTTACTCTTGATCCTCTTCATGAATTCGATGTACTTATCCGGCGAACGATTAGGATCATACCAGTAGCATCTATATGCTTTCGAAATTTCATCATCCCACAAGGGAAAGAAGTGTGGTGCCAAAAGGTGGAGAGCTTTGGCAACTGCTACTGGGCTCATTGCTCCATCCTTTTTTCGTAAGCTGAATAAGAAATCGGTAAAGAGCTTCTTAATTACGTCGATATCCTCCTCAGAGAAGGATTGAATTTTTCTATTCCTGAAGTCCTGAATTTGTGTCCACCACTTTCTAATGCATTCTTCTAATCGGCCAAAATCGAATGCTCCATAACGATAAAAAGCTTGATTCCACGTCAGAAGAAGCACGCCTAGACCATCCGCCATCTCACTTGGCTCACCCCAAAATTGAGCCAAAATCTGGGTTGCGACTTTATACATAGCGTCACGCGGTTCATTCTTCACATATGCCTCGCATCCTTTCAGCAATTCCCTGTAATTCATGATTTCCCATCTTTGTGGCATTTGCATCACGTTTCATCATCTTATAATAATATAAAATAAGTTTCTGCATAAACTCAGCGTATAGGTACTTGCAAAATCGTAGATTGATCTTCAATGCCTGCTTGTCTTTAAACCATAGTCTCTATAACCATATAATCGCCATTATAGAATTGAAATCGCTATCTCATATACTACGAATCGCTCGTTAAGTTAACGAACCTTGGACAATAGCAAAGGCATAGTTCCTGACACCGTAGTGAAGATCCCCAAGTTAATCGAAGTGGATAGAGAAGAGCAAGCAGTAGGACAAACAAACGAAATAGATGTAGCGGATCGATTCATTGTGAAAAAGGTTCCAGGGGCAGTGATCCACGTTGTGATTCCAATACAGCTACCTTTTTATCAGTTCGACACCATAGACATAACAGACGTTGAACCCGTACCGCCTGAGCCAAACCCACCCCCCTATCGCCACCCCTCCAATAGTGCCTCCAATACCTTTGCCTAGCGGGGGGAGCTTTGGGCCAGCTCTATCAGGAGCACCAGCTCCTAAAGGCAAATCCGAAAAGGAAAAGTTAGTAATCTAAAACCTTTTTCTCAAAAGTTACGACGTATAACCTTATACGATTAGCTTTGGGGGGGATCCATGCTGTTCTTAATAAAACATGATCATGCTCAGCTTGACCTCAATGCGCTCGTTTTTTCCCTCTTATAAACCATATAATAGCTATGTGATTTATTTGCTCATGAATCATTTATGATCAATATGCTTCTAAATTTAATTGCATCTATGATCTTAATTAAAGATATATGGTCTTTTCTATTTTTTCGGGCTCAATCCATAGCTACAAGTTAACTGGAGGGTTAACATAGGGCTAGGAGATCTTGGCTTGATAATGGCACAGTTAAGCTAAAATAAAGCTGATTTTTTGACACTGGCACTTTCGCTTGGCACCGCTTTATAACGAAGAGCTTAGAGATTAAAAGTATAAGAAAAAACAATAAAGGTTAGGAAAGTTTTAAAAGTTTTAATATATGGGAGAGCCTGGAAAGATAGCTGAAGTTTAACTTAGACTGTTTCCTGTGTCCTCATTAATTTCCTCATGACACTTATCGCAACATATACCAATATACCGATGCCATGTATTTCTATTATAGCTGGTAGGTATCCCTGAACTGGAGTGACGTAGTTTGTCATTGTGGTGTTTGATGCAGTCTGGAAGTTGGCAATTACCATCTGTGTGATTCCGCCGTACAGAGTCGCTATGGGATCGCCTGTCAGCAACAGGGCTATACCCACGACTATGGCTATTATGTCCTTTTTGCTTATGATTTCATCGTCCATTTTTGTTCACAATTCTATAGTTTTGAAAAAAGAAGGATATATTCCTGAATCGATAAAAATCCCGATTGGAAAAAAAGTTGTCTCGCTTAGAAAAAATTTTTAAAAAAGATTTGGTTAGTCCACCATCATCGGAGGCTTAATTCCGCTCTTAACCATATTCTAAGATCCTCTATGATCAATATCTGAATAAGATGAGCTATTATAATAGCATCGCTGCTCGAAAAGATGGAAATTGCCCTCTGAGCATTTTTTAGTTGTGTTTCCTACATCATGTTACGAAACTTTTAGTGTTAGTTTAACATTAAATCGGTAAGACTTTGAGGGTTTATGAAATTTCTTACTTTAGAAAATTGTACCAAGATGTCGATGTGTTAAAAGAATGCGGTGAAATTCAAATATAGCATATATATTGCAACAAGGATAATGATGAGAAAGATGGCTTGGACAAAAAACTTTTTATAATAAATACTATAATACTATTACAGTTAATTAATAATTAATAAAGTAATATTGTCAGAGGGGAATGTATACGAATTGGAAGAGCAGGAAGTTCTTAGCAATTGCCTCTTTGTTTACAGTTGCGGCAATAGCTTCTGCTTCCTACGCTCTTGTATCCCTCGGATTGATTGGAGTTCCCAGCTATCCTCAGATAGTGATAAATTTAGAATTTCTAAAGAAAGATCCGTCTACGGGAAAATTTGTCGATGCTTCAGGTATATTGAACAGCAAAGACGTTATGGTTGAGCTTCAGGTTAACGCAATTGCTCCTCCAACTGAAAGCGACGATATAATAACTTTGCATTCTGGAGTCTATGCAGGAAAAGGCCCAATCGTCATATCCTCGCCTTTATTCCAAAATTTATCGCGGGAATGGGTTTCAGTTTATAAATCGAGGTCTATTAATGCGAGCAACGCATATTCTGGTCTTATAATCAGGGCAATTGCGTTCAATACAACCTCTAGGCAAATGATATTTCAAGTTTACGATTCAATATCTTACTCACCATATCAAGTAGCCAACGGTAATTCTTTATTCATAACAATACAAGCTGAAAACAGCACCGCTAAAGCAGTATCTATTGATACGAGCTATTCTAAGAGCGTATTGCTTTCAAGTAAAGCTGAAGAGAAGCAGATAGGAATTGATTCTAGAGTAGATAAACTCGTGGCTCAAATCACTCCGGAGAACCTGACTAGCTATCTGCCTAGCGATTACTTCATGAACGTTAATGGTAAGCTATACATGAAGGTCCCTGTCATGATAGCGAACAATACAGCGTCTACAAACAATCGAATAGTCGCTGTTTTACTAACGGGTGGCA
>DTPJ01000443.1 GCA_011334435.1 Candidatus Poribacteria bacterium
TCCCAACGGATATTAGTTTTGCCCCGCTCTTTTCTATAATATCGGTTAGTCTTGATCCTTTAGTTTCTTCAATTTCGCCCCTTGAAATGATAACCTCTTTTCCGTCACAAATTGTGTTTAGTGTTAGCAGTATGCCTGCGGTATTATTGTTGACTATGATCCCTGATTCTGCACCTGTTATCTCTGCTAATAACTGACATAGATCATAAGAAGGTGTTGAATAACCCTTGGAAATATTAATCAAAGCCTTTTGTGCATGTTCATTAAGCGGAGAACCTAAATCGCTATTTAACACATCACCAGTAGCATTGATAGCATATCTGATGTCAACCATGCCCATCTCTTTTATTCGGACTTTGACTTCTGCAATTATTCCATCAATGGAAAGATCAATATCCTTAATTTGATCTTCGTTTTGTGCTTTTAGGATTGAATTTTTGCGATCATCTATGACTTGCCTAATCGCTTTTACTACGATAGTATGGGGGTAGGAATCTTTTATTTCTAATAATTGCTCAATTATTTTTCCAATAGACGGAAGTTTTCGCAAATATATATTTTTGAAATTGCTCATTTTTTCTTTGATAATGCCCTTTTCTCTGCCTCTTTTTTGCTGAATATACACCCGCAATATGACTGGCGATATAAGCCAAATTGTTTGCTCATCTGAATACTTCTTTCAAAACCGCCTTTCTTTTTGAAATCCGCTTCTAAAAACTTTATGTGGTATTTTTCAGCAACCTTTGTTCCGATCTCATTTATTTTTTTTGCGTTTTTATGCGGACTTATGGACAAAGTAGTTGCAATAATATCGTATCCATTTTCTTTGGCATATTTAGCGGTTCTTTCAAGTCGCATTTCAAAGCAAATATCACATCGCCTATCACCCTCTGGCAGATCATCCATACCCTCGGTTAATTCAAACCATCTTTCAGCATCATATTCTTCTCGGATAATTTTTATGTTATTTGAATCTGCATAACGTTGAACCTCTTTTTCTCTGAGCTTATATTCGCTTTCAGGATGTATGTTCGGGTTATAGAAATATCCATCAAGATCATAATCTGCTTTTAAAATGTTTATGACATGGGTAGAACATGGGGCGCAACATATATGTAATAACATCTTATAACAAGTCTTTTCCATACAGTTGTTTTATCCTAAACATATTTTTCTATAATATCAATGCACCAATTGACATATTCGTTGTCTGGATACCACTCTCTAAGTTTTCCTAATGTTTGTTTAGCGGCATGTCTGCTTCCTTGTCTTCCGCTATCGGTCTTCTGTATTAGACCTTTATATAGAAATTTGAGTGCATTATCTAAATCATGCTTATCTTCTGGCTTTGTCGCGGATTGAAGCTTTTGGATGTCAAAAACCTCTGCAATACGATCAAACATCATATTATTGTCAGAAAAAAGACCGTAAGCTAATAACCGAACTAAATAGGTTGTGCTTTCAAGCCTGAAACGAAGCGGAATAAGGGTTATTGATCTCTCTGGAAAATTAGCTTCAATTTCATTAGAAATTGCGGATATATCAGCAAAAAATTGTTTCTTTAGCTCCAAACGTTCTTGAATTGTAGATGTGATCGCTTTTGAGATAGGGTCATACCTTGCCTTATATTCAATATCCATATAGATCAGATTTAGTTCATCTTCTATCAGTTCTTTTTTACTTCCTGCCACGATTATCTCAAAGATGTCATATATTAAGCCTGCATATCTTTCTCCGTCTTTAGCGATAAACCCATCTAATTGATAGAAAGATTCTGGATATAACCTTCGCCAAGTATTCTCCTTTATAGATACGTATAAGGCAAGTAATTCCCGTCTGCCTTTTATATGTTTTTCTATAGCTTTCTGCGAATATTCTGATATTGTCGGCATATAACTCCTTTTTCTGTTTTTTGCTGATATAATCTCTCAATTGTCGTTATTAAGCCTATTACTGAACTCTTCAATTGTGTTGCATTTTAATGCTAAACGTTGTAATGTTAATAATCTATCTGGATTTCTGGTTTTTTCTATTATTTCAATAATATCTGATGGGATATATTCAAATCTTACTCTAAGTATTTCAAAAAGAGATTGCTGTAATCCTTTTTCAATACCCTTCTCAATACCTTTTTCAATACCTTTTTCAATACCTTTTTCAAATCCCTCTTCAATTAATGATTGTGCAATAGTTTTTTCCATATTTTTCACCTCTTTATAACGAAGATTATTTGTAACGTTCTTTTCTAAAACGCCGAGAAGCTCGGATTGTTCTGGCTTTTCGCGACGATTACAAATAAACATGAACAGAAAATACATCAATTTATTCCAATTAGCTTGTTGCTCTAAAGACATATTTTCTATATTTTTAACAACCTGAACCAACAATTCTTTGAATTCATCGGTTCCCGCATTTTCTTTTTGCATAACCCTTAGAATCCATCCAAAAGGATGACCGCTTTCTGTTAATTTATCCGAAGAAAAAGACTTCAAATCTAAAAAAGATATTTCAAAATACGGTGTATATTTTGCTAATTGTTCAGGCAAATCCATAAGCTTTTGCATATCAAGAGACTTGTCCCATTTTTGGCTTCCAGTATAAAATACGACTGGTAAAATCGGATAGAATTTCTGTTTGTCTAAATCTATATTTCTGCTTTCCCATTCTTTTCTTTGGGCATCCCATATTTGCACCATATATGACATAATTCTAAACGGCATCAGATGATCAATAGTTGACTGATGCTCTATTAGAATAAAAATAATCACTTCACGAAATCCATGAGATTTATCCGTAAAAGGTGCCTTAAATATCATATCAGCTTCGCGTTTTCTAAAATTATTGAGAATGAAGTTTCGGTCAATATTCTCAATTCTTTCATAATCTATAAACTTTGATAATTCTCCAATCGCTATTGAAAGAAGCACTTGAAGGTTTTCTGGGGTTTCCAATAACCATTTTATAGATCGATCTGGAAAATTACGGATTAACTCCCTTATGTTTGTAATCTCCACTCATTACCTCTCTTATAAAGTTTTGATTTTAGCCCATGTAGAAGTGAGTTTATTTTTAACATCAACAGACTTTGAGCCTTTTTCTCCTAAATTTTCCTCAATATAATTCCCTTCATACAATCGGAAGTGATCAAACCAAATCTGACCGGGATTATCTATTAATTCAATATATACCCCAGCAATATTGTCATCAGCAGACATAGTAAAAGTATTAAAAAACTCAGTCCATTCCCATTTGATCGTTATATTTTTAAACATATATGAAGTCCACGGGTCTGCACGATGATTAACGATCATTTTGGCATCTCTGATCTCATCTTTCGGCACTTTCGCCCAAAAGGCAAATGTAAGTTTTTGCCCTTTTTTCAGGATTAACGGATTCTGATGTAATTCCACACGTTTGCCTCCGCCTTTTTTCTTAATATCTATGAGGAGACTTTGTTTGCCTTCAATTCTTTCTTTATTATCTATTGACATTACCGCTTGGGCATTTGGATCTTCTACCCACATTGTCCAAGGGGCGTTAGTTGGTTTTTCAAAATCAGGATTTTGAAGTATGTTTTCAGGGACATCTTGTGCGTTAGCTATTAAAGCTATGAGAGTTGAACATATCAACAAAAAGAATAAACAAATATAACACTTTAACATTTTGTAACCCTCCTTGATGAGAAATTCGCTTATGTTCCCAAGCGAAAGTCTTGTGTTCGCCATCAAGCATTCACAGGAGAATACTTCGTCTCCATTTTTACGCAGTCTGTTATGATTTAATCTCAACAGATACAATAATATCAGAAATAGATGCTAATGTCAATTTTCTGTTATCTGAATTAGAAATTCCCCAACTATATTTTCAAAAGGATAAGAATGTGGTAAGATAATAGTGAGTCCCCTTGGGGGTTCTCTTTTCTTTTTTTCTTTTCTCTTATTAAATAAAACTTAATAATATCAAGGGTTTGTAGTTACTTACCCTTGTCAACCCAAGGGGATAAA
>DTPJ01000294.1 GCA_011334435.1 Candidatus Poribacteria bacterium
CTGTGAATTTGGGTTGACATCTTTTTCATCACGATAGCCAACTACATCCTCTCCGTCAATCTTCCCAGATATATATTGCCCTCTAACGATGAATTTGTCAAGATCATCTAACGGAAAAGGTCGCAGTGAACGCAAGAGTTTTACTCTTTCATCTCTGACTCTATCAGCATTAAACGAAGTTGGCGGTTCCATTGACACAAGGGCAAGCATTTGGAGTATGTGATTTTGGAAAATGTCCCTCAAAAGTCCCGACCTTTCAAAATACCCAGCTCTATGCTCAATGCCTATCGTTTCGGCAACGGTTATTTGAACATGATCTATATATCTACGATTCCAAATAGGCTCAAATACCGCATTGGCAAACCTAAACATTAAGATATTTTGGACTGTCTCCTTGCCAAGATAATGGTCAATGCGATATATCTGACGTTCTAAGAGGACATGATGAAGCTCCTTATCCAATGCCATAGCACTTTTAAGGTCTCTTCCAAAGGGCTTTTCAAAGACGATATGGACATAGCTTCTTCCATCATCAGGTTCATTTGTCAATCCAACAGAGTTTAGCATTTGTATTATTGGACAATAAAGATCAGGCGGAACAGCGAGATAAAATATGCGATTTCCACCTATTGAATAGCCCTTATCTAATTCGTCTAATTTAGCAGACAAGAGACGATATGTTTCTGTATCATAATAATCGCCTGCATGATAACTAAGCCTGTTCAGAAAGCTATTTAATTTTGCTTGATCTAATGATTTTACTGCATTTACAATAGCTTTATGAGCTTTAAGCCTGAATTCCTCATCTGACATCGCAGTTCTGGCACATCCAAGAATGTAAAATTCGTTTGGAAGTAAGTCTCTATTGTAAAGGCTAAAAAGTGCGGGAATTAGCTTTCTATAAGTCAAATCGCCTGAAGCACTGAATATTATAATCCCACAAGGACCAGGGCGAGTTTCAACACAAAAACTGCCTCTTATATCTTCAATATTAATGGAGTCCATAATTACCTATCTTTCTGAAGTTTGTTGATCAATTCCCTTGCTAATGCTTTTCTTTGCATATCTTGGTGATCATCAACGGGAAGTTCCAAAGCCTTTTTTAGGCTTTCAATAGATTTATCAATTGCTCCCATCTCTTTATAAGTTACGCCAAGCTCATAATAACCGATCACAGAAGGTTTGATTTCTATTGATTTTAATAACATCTTTGCAGAGTCTTCATTAGTCACATCTGGCAAACCACCGAATAATGTCTTTGCAAAATTCTTTAATACCCAATTAAGATTGGCGACCTCACGATAATAAACGCCTAAGACCACATAGCCTTGATAAAACTTTGGGTCTAACGCAATTATTTTTTTAGCATAAGTTTCTATGTTTCTCCCTAACCTTATTTTCTCTTTTCCACCTTTCAGTTGTGCGAGATTACCCTCTGAAACTACTAAATAAAAGTATGTCTCTGCTTTATTTGGAAATCGCTCTTGTAAAATCTTTGCATATTTAATAGCCTCAATATAATAACTTTCCGCCTCATCTGTGCCAATATCTTCTCCGACATCGTTATATGCACGCGCAAGTCTCATCAATACCTCATAATCGTTTGGTGCGATCTTATAAGCTTTTTTATATTCTGCAAGTGCTAATTTGTTTTTGAATTGCTCATAATATTGATCGCCTTTTTTAATATAAGCTTGATAGTCTTGGGCAAATAAAGAAGCACTAAAAAATAGCGAAATGGCAATCAAAATTAAGCATTTTTGATTCATCAACTTCATTTTATAAAAATTACTCTTTATTCTCATCTAACGTTATAAATTCCCTTATTTTATCAAGGGTTTTCTCCCCTATACCACTTACGTTAATAAGATCATCAATATTTGTAAACTTGCCATTTTTATTCCGATAATCAATAATGTTTTGGGCTTTCACTTCGCCAATACCAGGAAGTTGCATAAGTTCATCTTTTGTCGCAGTATTAATATTTATCTTTTTTGTAGATGACTTTTGAGATTTTTCACTTGAAATAGGAATTTGGCTACTTTGTGTTGTTGCAGATTCTTTGGGTTTGGCAGTCTTTGAAGCACGATCAGTTTCTGATGATGGGGTTGATTTGAGCTGAGGTCTAGCCTGATCTTTTTTCATATCAATATCAGGCTGACCAATAGAAGCTCTTAAAAACCATTCAGGCTGGAAACGTTTTATTGTTATAACTCCTATGCTTATGATTATCAAAACGCAAAGGAGTATAACAATCCTCTGTTCTTGACGTGTCAGATAGATCAATTTCTGCCCCTTTAAGCGTTAATGACGTCTATCTGTTCTTAATATCGCCCCATGTAGTTGAAAGCTTATTGCGAGATTCAACGGCTTTTGTCGGCTTAAAGTCTGGTTCTTTATATTTCCCTTCATAAAATCTTACGCCGTCCATCCAGAACTCGCCTTTTGTATAGCCAATATGAAAAGTAAGGCTTGCTGGGTCCACATCATTTGGCATCGGAGGTGTCGTTACAAAATATTCAGCCCATTTATCCGTCATCGTAAACTCTTTTTCACCGTATCCTGTCCAAGGATCTACTGCCAATTCAGGCTTGAAATTGATCTGAAGAGGACCTTCCTTTGATTTCAAGAAAGCAGCAAGTGTATAGACTTTTCCAGCCTTAAAGACATGACCTTTATGTTGTAAACCGATATCCCAAAAGTTCGCGCCTTTTTCGTTTACCGTTACATGAAGGGCATACTTTCCTTCAATGAGATTTTCTGGAATAGCTGCTCCTGTTAATTGTTTGACCACTTCCATTTTAGCATTTCCATATAAAGTCCATGGTGCAGTATTGCCTGTCTCAAATCCGCCATTTTCTAATTCTGCTGGTTCTGGTTGTGGTTCTGGCTTGCCTTCGTAGAATTTTACATCGTCCATCCAAAATTCGCCAACATCAAAAGCGACATGAAAAGTTATGCTTGCAGGATCAACTTTGTTAGGTATAACTGGGGTTGATGTTGTAAACTGCTTCCATTTTTCTGTCATAACAAATATTCTATCCCCGTAAGCTGTCCATGGATCTTGTGCAAGCTCTGGCTTAAAGTTAATTTGCAAATTGCCTTTGGCACTTTTAAGATAGGCAGACAACGTATATGCTTTTCCTGCTTCAAAAACATGTTTTGTATGCTGAATACCTGCATCCCAAAAGTTCGCACCTTTGGATAGAACCATGACATGTAAACAGTAATCACCTTCAATAATCTTTTCATCAATAGCAGCTTTTTTAATATCTTTGACGACCTCAACCTTTACATTGCCATAGGTAGTCCATGGGTCAACTATGCCATCTTCAAAATTGCCATTAGCTAAAAGATTTTTGATCTCTTGTGCATTCGCAATAAAAGCGATTAAAAAGACCATTGTTAAAGAAAGAAATATCGCAAGTTTTGACTTTTTCATTTAAAGCCTCCCTAAGATTATTGATTAAAAATATTAAACCATAATAGTTTAACACTTTAAACCGCAAAAAAATTTCATGTTTTTTCTCGTCTATCTATAACACGGACAGCTTTGCCCTCTGCCCTTTTTATTGTCCCTGGTTGGACGAGATTAACTCTTGGACTGACCAAAACTTCATCTCGTATAGCCTCTGCTATTCTCCCCCTCAATCTTTCATATACTCTCATATCATCAGCAGGAGAAAGCACTTCAACCTCAACGACAAGCTCGTCCATGTGTTCTTTTGTTTCCAATATTATTTGATAATTTCGCCCTATTTCGGGAAATTTCATCAAGACCGTCTCTATTTGGATTGGGAACATGTTTACGCCTTTAACTATAAGCATATCATCATCACGTCCTTTTATCCGCGATATACGACGATGCGTTCTTCCACAGGGGCATGGATCAGGATAAATATATGCAAGGTCTCTTGTTCTATATCTAATTAATGGCATTCCCTCTCGGTTTAACGTAGTAAAGACGACCTCTCCTTCTTGTCCATCAGGCACAGGTTCA
>DTPJ01000442.1 GCA_011334435.1 Candidatus Poribacteria bacterium
GTTTTATTCAGGATAGAAGAGAAAAACGAGACTATCCATAACGCTTCCTCTGTGCATGATCTGCTTAATAAAATTATTGAGATAGGAAAACAAGGCATCAGTATTCAGCGATATAAAGGGCTTTCAGAGATGAATTCTGAGCAATTGAGGGTTACCACTATGGACCCTGCGGTTAGAACACTTATACAAGTAAAATTGGAAGACGTCGTAGAAGCTGATCAGATGTTTACGACTCTTATGGGCAGTAGAGTTGAACCTCGTAGAGAGTTTATACAAAAATACGCACTTCAAGTTACAAACCTTGACATATACGGATCGTAGCAGGAGTATTGAGTAAAGATAAAATCAAGCAGATTATGAATAATGGGGTTACTGGTCAATTGCTCAGTGTCTCTGGACAAGGAAAATTAGGTTGGTCATGGGGAGCTATTAAGGCAAGTTATTAACAAGGAAACAAGACATGGAATTAGAGGATTTTTACACTGTTCCAGAAATAACTACGAAGTTGAAAGTTGAGGCATCTACTATTCGTAGATGGATAAAGCAAGGAAAGATGAAAGCTTACCGCTTTGGAAGAGATTATCGTATTCCAAAGTCTGATTTTGATCAATTTATGGAAAATTCTATGGTAAGTAAGAAAACAGAAAAGAAGCGAAAATCATTAGAAGGCATCTTTAAAAATGGTAAGCCTATACCAGAAGAAGCTATTGCCGAGGTAGTTAAAGTATGGAATATAAAAGAATAACATTAGATTCGCATGCTTTGATCTGGTATATACATGAACCGAGTAAAGATCGGTTATCTAAAACTGCTTTAAATGTGATCAGAGGTGCTGAAAAGAATGGTGTTATTTATATCCCTACTATTGTATTGTTGGAAGTGCTAATACTTTTAGAAAAAGGCAGGTATCCAATATCTTTTGATGTGTTGTTAAAAGAAATAGAAGAAAATGAAGTATATAAAATAGCATCTTTGGATAGTGAAATTGTAAAAATGGTTAAAAGTTTGGATCAATTTGAACTTCATGATCGGATTATTGCTGCGACAGCGATAGTAAAGGAAAGCGTTCTTGTAACAAAAGATCGCAATATAAGCCGATCTAATGTTGAAACAATATGGTAAATAGATTGGAAACAGAAAAAATGCTACCAATTGGCGAAAAAATTATACCGAGAGATATTGAAGACGAATTAAAAGAATCATACTTAAACTATTCCATGAGCGTCATTGTCAACCGAGCGTTGCCTGATGTTCGTGATGGGCTTAAACCAAGTATCAGACGCATACTTTATGCGATGTATCGTGAGGGTTTCACACATGATAAGCCGACTGTTAAATGTGCGAGAATTGTCGGTGAGGTTATGGGTAAATACCATCCTCATGGAGATGACCCTATATATGGCACGTTAGTTCGCATGGCACAGGATTTTTCTATGCGATATATGTTAGTTGATGGGCAGGGCAACTTTGGCTCTATTGATGATGACCCGCCTGGGGCTATGCGTTATACTGAGGCTCGGATGTCCGCCATAGCAGAAGAAATGATGGTTGATATAAACAAAGATGCTGTGGACTTCAGACCCAACTTTGATGAAAGCTTACAAGAACCTGTTGTCCTCCCAGCGAAATTGCCAAATCTGTTGGTTAATGGCACTTCTGGCATTGCTGTTGCTATGGCGACCAATATTCCACCGCATAATATTTGCGAAGTTGTTGATGGTATCATAATGCTTATTGAAAATCCTGATGTAACAATAGAGGAACTTATGACTGTTATAACAGGACCGGATTTTCCCACAGGTGGACTGATCCTCGGACGTGAGGGCATAAGAAACGCTTATCTTTACGGCAGAGGTTCTATTATTATGCGGGCTAGGGCAGTGATAGAGAAATCAAAAAGCGGTAAAGAAAGCATTGTTATCACTGAAATACCTTATCAAGTCAACAAGACTACTTTGAAAGAGCGGATCGCAAATCTTGTCCGATCAAAAGTTATTAATGGGATTTCTGATTTGCGAGATGAATCAGATAAAGACGGCATAAGGGTTGTTATAGAGCTTAAAAAAGACGAAATTGCCCAAGTTGTGCTGAACCAATTGTATAAACATACGTCTATGCAAACGACATTTGGCGCGAATATGCTTGCACTTGTGGATAATCAGCCTAAGGTCTTAAATCTAAAACAAATATTAAATTATTATATCAAGCATAGAAGAGAGGTAATCCTTAGGCGGACAAGATTTGATCTCAATCGTGCTTTGAGGCGCGCTCATATACTTGAAGGTCTGAAAATAGCTTTGGCTAATCTTGATGCAGTTGTTGCGACTATCAGAGCTTCTGCCAATCCAGCGGAGGCAAGAGATAAGCTGATGTCTGGTTTCAAGCTTTCACAAGCACAGGTTCAGGCGATCCTTGAGATGACGCTTCAAAGATTGACAGGTCTTGAAAGAAGAAAAGTTGACGAAGAATATGCTGAATTGCTTATAAATATCCAAGAGTTGAGGTCTATTCTCGCAAGCGATGCTTTGGTGAAAAATATAATTAAACAGGAACTTCTTGAATTAAAAGAAAAATATGGAGATGACAGAAGGACAGAGATTGTAGAGGATGAAGGGGAATTTTCCGTAGAAGACCTTATAGCCGAAGAGGATATGGTTGTGACGATCTCTCATGCAGGGTATATAAAAAGAATGCCACTTACTGCATATAGAAAACAACATAGAGGCGGAGTTGGTGTTAAAGGCATGGGAATGAAAGACGAGGACTTCTTAGAGCATATATTTATTGCATCAACTCACCATTATATTCTTTTCTTTACGGATAAAGGAAAATGTTATTGGTTAAAGGTTTTTGAGATACCTGAAGAAGGCAGATTAGCGAGAGGTAAGGCTATTGTTAATTTGATCCAAGTTGAACCCGGCGAAAAGATAGCCTCTTTTGTCCCTGTCAAGGATTTTGACGATAAACACTATGTTTTTATGGTAACAAGAAATGGAACGGTTAAGAAAACTAATTTGACAGCTTTCTCTCAGCCATCAAAACGTGGTATTATCGCTGTAAAACTTGATGAAGGCGATAATTTAGTGGACGTAAGGTTGACAGATGGCGATCAAGACGTTATCCTTGTGACGCATAATGGCATGTCTATACGTTTTCCTGAAACTGATGTCAGAGTTACCGCAAGGAATACCATTGGTGTTCGGGGAATTAGATTAGAGGACGATGATCATGTTGTTGGTATGTCCGTAGCTGATGATAATGCGACATTGTTAGTTGTTACAGAGAAGGGCTTTGGAAAAAGGACTGATATGTCCGAATATAGAAGGCAATCACGAGGCGGGAAAGGTATAATTGCGATTAAGACAAGTCTCAGAAATGGTCCTGTTGTTGGGATCAAGAGCGTTACAGATAAAGATGAACTTATTATCATGACTACCGCTGGAATGATAATCCGTTTGCCTATTAGCGGTGTGCGCACAATAGGAAGGAATACACAGGGGGTCCGTCTTATTGCATTGCAAGATGATGATTTGGTGAGCGATATTGCAAGAGTAGCGGTATCAGAAGAAGAGGCAAACGAGAAAAAGAATAAAGAATCTTTGGATTCTAATGATTTGCTTAATGGAAACAGTGATCAACCGAATTAATTTTTTAGGATTTTTCAGAAAATCTCATTTTAATTAGCGGTTTGATAGGTGGTTTGCTTCACTTTGGAGGTTTTAATGATTTTCCATATCAAGAAATTCAAAAAAAGAGATGCAGATATATTAAAGTCAAAACTTATAGACAAATGCCTTTTTGGCTTATTTTGTCTATTAATTTCAAATTTTGCAATGGCTCAAAGTGAGGAATCTTTTTTGCCTCCTTCCGAGTTTATGCAAGGATTTAATCCCGATTCTGCAAGCTATGCGACTGTTGCAAAGGCGGTGTATTGGGAACGTATGGCATCAATAGCTATTTCTAATGGTGATCAGGAAAAGGCACAGGAGGCTTATAAAGA
>DTPJ01000791.1 GCA_011334435.1 Candidatus Poribacteria bacterium
CGAAGTCTTCGGGGAATAAGGTCACGGAAGCTGAAACAGAGGAAAAAGGAGGGATTTTCATGAAAAACAACGGATTTGTGAAGGAATATGTTATCGGGAGGAAGGACCAGTTCGACCTGGACTATGCGATATTCAGGAAGGCCATGGAAGAGGCTGAGACGAAGGAGGATATGATAAACTACATAGAGGAAAAGATGCAGTACGTGATCTCAAGGGTTGCGAGCGAGAGGGCAAAAACGCTGATGGAAGAGATGGAATTAATATAGAAGTTTATTCGAATCTAAACTCTAACATTTTACAAGAGTTCATAATGAGGTGATTAAACCCTAGAGTTCCCAGTTATTGAATCTGGTTAATAGATCTTGAAAGGGTCTTTAAGCTATTGCAGAATTTTTTTCTATCTATTTTTTTATTCAATAAGCCCATTTTGAAACCTACTTTAAGATTGATCTTCAATGAGCATGGAATTTCTATTGTCCTTGACAATACTAAAGCTAAATAACTTATACTGTAGCATAGATTCTTTTAAATCTACTATTCTTAGACCAATCACCGGGATACTGGTAATATACTAAGAGGAGTTATTTAGGTTTTATTTGGTGAAAATATCCAAGTATACGGTTCGTGATTATATTCATCCAATTTGCCGGAAAGAACGTAAAATTTTGAATATGAGTAAGGGTTATATTCGTAGACTCTGTAAATGTAATATTTTCCAACATTATTCATCGCTGTTTTAAATTCATTTGAACTTAAAAAGAAGGGAGTATTTTTGCCCCCACGAGTGGTCTTAACTTCTATTAACATCTCCTCTCCATTTTCAGTAAAAGAAAGGATGTCATATCCTGCGTTATCGTTTTCTTTGGAGATATGACTTATTTTACTTAACAATTCTGGATGTTCTTTTAATTTTTCCTTTTCATATTCTAATACGAGCTCTTCTCCACAATCACCGAGTTTTTTGTTCTTCTCGTCATTGTAATTAGCACTAATTTTCGCTATCCTATTTTGGTTATTAACACCATAATTATTTTGGAGATTAAACTCTGGCGCTTCTTTAATTAACTTGGTATTTGGTCTTGGTTTACTATCGCCTATTTGCGGATTTCCTAAAGTAAAATTACTTTTGGAAATCAGATCCCAAGATTGTAATCTGAAAACAAACCTTCTTGAATTTTCAATGTCCTTGTGCTCATTGACAAATTCCAGAGGACCATAGTAAGTAAAAGGAAAATTTGACCCACTCTTCTCCCTAGCAAAAAGTAATACTCTATGTTTTTCTGGATTATTTTCTTTCAATGCCTGAACCATCGGACTTTCCCCATCTCGCATCCTTTCTTGTGTTACCCAATCAAAATAGCCATCATTGCTTATTTCCTCGGGCTCAATCAGATCCTGGGTTATCTCCTTTGTAGATAACAGGAAATAATCTTTTCTTGCTCCCAAGTCTACTGGAACAACACCCGTACCACCCCACTTGCCACTTTGGGATTTAAATTCAAATTCTGGTGTGAATATATTGCTGAGGTCTTCTAATAAATATTCCTTCATTTCTTGTAGTGACAACGATATTTTATCTTTATTATGTTTATGGTAATACCACAGGATAGCATCGAGTGTCCAAAGGTCAACATTCATTTCGTTCGAGAGTCTTACAAGTACATCTTTTACGTATCTATAAACAGCTCCTTCACTCAACTTTTCTCTGGATTTGTTCTCATACGTTATCAACCAAAGCCCTAGAGTTTTTAAACCCCATTCTGAAATTTCATTCCATACTCCATATGAATTTGGATAAGCAACTAATAGTATTGGAGTTGTTATTGCTTTTTTCATTCCTTTAATTTCAAAGAAGTTATCGATTCTTTTTACTATGTCTTGGCTCTCATCTAAAAGTAAACTTAATTTATCTTTAATTTCCTCTTCGGAATGCTTTCTCAGCCAATTCTTCTGTCTTTGTAATGATCTCCAATGTTTATTTTCCTTGAATGTTAGAAATTCCTCAAATTCTTTAATTTGTAACCTGGAGATATTAGCCTGTGAAAAGACCCTTCCGTATTTACCTAAGACTTTTTCCTTATTGTTGACAATATTATCCTCATCTCCAGTCCTTTCATATTGTTCAAGTAAGATATTTGCGGCTCTCTTAATATTTTTATCCACATCATTATCTCTCATTTTTTAATTACCTCGGTAGCAATATCTAATTTATCGTTAATTTAATTTACACCATTACTCATTATACTTTACTGAAATTAAATTTTCGTTATATCCGAAATGTTTTAGTAAATATCTTGCTTCTTTTTCCGTTTGAGAAAGGGGATTTTTTGTCTCTATGTATAAGCCATTTGACAATTTTTCCTTTGCGACGAAATTACTCCCGTCCTTATGGACAGGTGTTGAATTAATCAACCACCGTTTATTACCTTCCCCTATGGGCGTAGTGGAGTTAGTTAAGACGCCTTTCCTGATAAGCCATTCAGCAGTTTGGACAAGGATTTCTTTTTGTTTACTAATCTGAATTGTCTCGCCGTTTATTGTTATGCTTAAAGGCTTTGAAGCCTTCCTTTTCGAAACATTTTCTTTTTCTGTTTGGATGTTCTCAGGATTTGAGGGGGGAATCTCATAATTAGGGCGCTCAGTCATGCTTTGCTCATAATTACTTGTCACAACAAAACCACGCGGTATCTTACCAAATGATTCCGAATTTGCAATTAAAAGAGATTTGAATAAAATCTCAGACGGTTCTCCTTTTGAAATATTCCATTCGACAACCCTCTTATTCTTAATCTTCTCCTGTTTAAATACATCATAAAGCTCCCAGTGATCCCCTTCAGTAGCTATAAAAAATTTAACGTTCTCCTTTAAACAGTAGGTTAAGTACTGATCCAAATCTTCAAATTTCCCTAGCTTCTTTGCACCCACGAACGCAATTGGTGATTCCTTGCCCTTTAGGAATAATGCGTAATCCGGCCTTCCTGCACCTGTAGAATATTCCGGCCTTACTTGATCTGGATCCTCGGTATCCCACCCTAAAGCCCTTAAGAAGGGATCTATAAGGGAATACCTAACGAGAAACTCATTTGCCGAGAAATCATTTCTATATTTATTTATCTTATCTTTCAATTTTTCAATCAGGTCGAGGATGTCGTTAATTGACATTTTTGTCATTTTTCTTCACCTTCCAGTATTTCTTCAATCTCCTTCAATTTTTGAGCCACCTTCCTCCCCTTGTCGGTCAGGGAAACAATTTCTTCTGACGGATACTTGTTATTATCTATTCTTACATCGATAAGCTTCATTTGCTTTAACCAAGAAATTGAGCTATAAGCATTGTTGAATCTGCCTGCAAGTGATTTAAATCGCGTCTCATTTCCTCTAAGAAGACTTATAAGTAGTTTCATATCGTCGCTTAAAAATTCAAATATTTCACGGCCAACAGAAATATCTTCAGTTTTCTTTAGTTGTTTAGCTACCGCCAGACCTTTCGTAGTAAGAGATATCGAGTACCTCCTAGGCCCCCTCTCGTTTTCCTCGATCTTCAAGTACTCGTCCTTCATTAGAGCGCCAAGAAGATTGTCTAATACCTGATGACTCTTAACAACGTCAAATAAATCAGATTTCTTTACAGCTCCCTTATCAGCAACACGCAAAAGCACGGACTTGGCATATTTCAGGTCTAGCGAGTCCATAGGTAACTGGTAATATAACAACATAAAAGTTAAAATATCTATTTGTCTATTGGTAAATTTACCAATGATAACATATTTATACTCCATAGTTATTGCTAATTGGTAGATTTACCAACAGTGGTGAAAGAGATGACAGATATTGAAATCCCAGTAAAGATAGGATCTGCTGGAAGGGCACAGATTCCCCAAGAGACTAGAGAAAAATTAAACATTGACGAGGGCGACTATCTGATAATAAAAATAGAAAGGGTAATCAAGAGATAAATAAAAAGCAAAGAGGCACAAGCATGATCTTCCCCTCTA
>DTPJ01000250.1 GCA_011334435.1 Candidatus Poribacteria bacterium
CGGTACCCGCGCCTTCAAACAATGTTTTTACTCAGGTGACAACCAAAAGCTTTAAGGTTACCTGGGATGCGAATGGAAATCCCGACTACACAAAATACCGTCTTGATATATCAGCAGATCCAAATTTTGGAAGTTATACTTCATACGATGTAGATACCGATTCAACAACATTCCCATATATTTCGCAGGTTGTTTCTGGCTTGAAACCGAATTATAAATACTATGGAAGGGTTTATGCAATAAATAAAGCAAATAAGATTACGGACACATCAGCGAGTTTGGGTTCAAAATACACTCTTGCTCAAAGCGTTGAAAGAGTATATGCAACCGATATATCGCTTAGCGGAGTAACTCTTAACTGGGATACTGGCGAAAATTCACTCGAGACGATATATCAGGTAAGGGCGACAAGCGTTAGCTTCGAATCCCCATATATATCAACCCCGCTTCCTTTCGGGTTTAACTTTAAAGGAAACAGTTATCTCATAAACGGTTTATGGATAAATACAACTTACTATTTTGATGTAACTGCAAGGAATATGGAAGGTATAGAAACGGCAAGCATACAAACAACAACGCCGGTAGTTACGCTCCCGGGACCTGGAAACGCTCCTCCATCTTCCATAGCAGGCGTTACAGATCCAAACTCGGATACTGTCATTTCAGGAATACTTATAGATAACAGGTGGGTGAGTATGACCATTCCGAAGGGTTCTTTTAACACTCCGCAACCCATCGCTATAGCTAAATTGAATGATAATCCCTGCGGTTGGACCTTTGGCGGTAGCACAATAACATTTGGAATATACGCAAATGATCAACCATACATTCCAGCAATATTCGTATTTGATTATTTTGGCAGCGAAGCGATAAATTCCACGAACCCGCCGGATATTAATACAAACAAAGCCAAGATAGCTCTTGCAAGATATAACCCGGACACAGGACAGTGTCTGCCTGTTAAAACCACCATAGATCCCGGCTTGAGGAAAATAACGGCTGAACTCAACCATTTCAGTATATATCAGTTAATAATTTTAAATCCATCTTCTGACTTAAATAATATAAAGGTATTCCCGAATCCATTTTATCCAAACAGAACAGGTCAGGGAATAATAACAATAACTAACCTGCCTGAAAATTCAAATATAAAGATATATACGCTTTCAGGACAGAAGATTTATGAGACAATGTCCGATTCCACCGGAACTGTGTACTGGGACGGGAAAAACTCTAAAGGACAGATGGCTGGAAGCGGCGTCTATTTATGCTATATAAAATCAAGTGTTGGCTCAAAAACTATTAAGGTTGCTATAGAAAGGTAGTAAATGATTAATATTAGTAAAAACAAAATAATAGTGATTTTAATGTCTCTGATGCTTTATAATATAAGTCCTTACTGCGAAGATTATTTTTCATCGAACGCAAAAGGTATAACCTCGGCGGATTTTTTAAATCTTGAGATAAATCCAAGGGTTATAGCGCTTGGAGGAGCACAAACGGCGGTTATAGACGACGCATCATCTATAAACTCAAATCCAGCGGGGCTTATGGAAATCCCGCGTTTTTCTATAATGCTTTCAAGGTCGCAGTATGTTCAAGATATAAATTATCAGTTCATATCTTACGCTCAGAGATTAAATTATGATTCAGTAATAGCGCTTTCTTATTTTACAACCGATATAGGAAGCATAGAACAGACGGATATAGATCAAAATATTAAAGGGAAATTTTCTCCAAAAGACAAAGTTATAACTGTTGGCTATTCAAGAGGAATAACTGAGTTCTCGGACAGAGAAACAGATGTATCTATGGGAGTGGCATATAAGTATATAGATTCAACCATATATCATAGCGCCAAAGCGACCGCTTTTGACCTCGGTATAAAGGTCTTTAAATTTACATATATACCCTATAAACTGAGCTTCGTTATGCAGAATCTGGGCTCCGGTTTGAGATATGACCAGGAATCGGTTCCAATTCCTATGAAGTTTAAAATAGGAGGCGCCGCATATCCTTTCCCCAATCTGATGTTCGCCACGGACTTTGTAATTCCTAAAAACGACAGTTATTATATCAATCTTGGAAGCGAATTGAATCTTAAAACGGGAGAAAATGCGTCATTTGCTCTAAGAGGGGGAATAGATACTCAGAAATCAAGAAATGGAGTTGGAGGTTTTTCTTTTGGCTTTGGCTTAAATCTAAAATTTTTATCAATAGATTACTCATTTTCATCTATGAAGGACCTGGGCAATTCTTCAAACATATCTCTATCTTTTGACTTTCCGATAAAAGAACAGGTTTTTGAAAGAAAAGAAAAATCAATATACTCACACATTCCCAAAGAACAGGCAGAATAATATAGAAAAAAGTAAGCGGGTGAGAAACGTTAGAAAAAGTGAGAATTGTTAGAAATGTTGGATTATGGATTTTGGATTGTGGAGTCCCGAGCTTGCTCGGATTTGTAGCGGGCGCCTGCCTGCCGTCAGGCAGGTGCTGCTACATTATCCATCGCAGAGTAAACTCTGCGACTACAATGGGTATTTGTTTTGTAGGGAAGGGCTTCCTGTCTCCCGACAGGCGAGATAGCCCTGCAAATTATTGCTCCGACGCTACCTGCCTGACGGCAGGCAGGCATCGGAGCCCTACAATTAATAATTCAACAGCCATAATTCATAATCCATAATTTGTATTCCACTAATCACAGCTCACCTTTTCACTCCTCACTGCTTACTTTCTCACTTTTTATAGATTATTCTACTTTAAATATTGGTTTTGGCTCAAGTATTTCCTTTAATTTGGATTCTCTGTGCTGCTCAATTGATTTTTTAACCTTATTTATAGAATCAAGAGCTTTTATTCTAACATCATCTTCGTAGTCCTTAAGAGCCGGGGTGAGCAATGTTATCGTTTCCTTATCTACGAAATCCCCCATAACCTCGCAGGCTCTAACCCTTGCATCTTTATCATAATTTTTAAGAGCGTAGGCGATTAAATGAAGCGATAACTTTGATTTTTCTTTTGAAAGCATATCTATAATCTTAATTTTAATTGAGGACTCTGTTTCCATATCAAAACTCCTCTTAATTATTCTATCCACATCTCTCTCTTTTAGCTGCCATAGCAATTCTATCGCAGAAAAACGAACATTCTCATTCGTATCAGAAACCAGATTTTTGAGGGTGTCTATGGTATTTTTTGAAAAATTGAGCATATAATCTTCTTTTATATAATCGGGAAGATTAGGGTCCAACTCCTTGATTTCCTGCTTTTTTATTTCCTCTATTTTTTGAGCTTCAACGGCATCCTGCTTTTTTTTGTTCATCAGGAAATAAATTCCACCGACAAATATAATTAACAAAATAAGAGTTCTAAACATTATACCTCCAGATTTTTAAATTTTAAATTAAGTTTCAAATCTATGCTTAAAATTGAAGAATGAGACGCCTTGTTCCATTTTCCATTATCGCAGGGTTCGCTTGATATAATAAAATAATCTTTCTCTTTTCGGTAAGCGAATCTTCCATACTCCCATCCAGAAGTCATTATTGAGTATTTTTCATCATCCATTTTAAAATCGCATAAAGCGAATAATGACCTGGAATCTGAAACAAATACATTCAATCCATTATAGGGTTTTTTAAAAGAATATTTTTTCTTTACCGATATCCATACGGTCTTTATTTCATCTCTCATCATCCGAAGAGCCGTCATTTCGTCTCCGTAGGCATCCATGTTTTTTATAAAATTCCAGAAAAGAACCTCACTATCGTTGACGCCTTTCACATATTTTGAATACCTGCCAAGATTTTCATATATATCATCGACTATAGAGAGAGTTCCGTTATGAGAAAAAATATAATTAGAATAGTAAAAGGGCTGGCTATTTTCAATTCCTATAAGTTTATTTTTTTCCAAATTCCTTGGATTTGATGCATTCCTTATATGCAGAAAAAAGATTTTTGTATTTATATCTTTTATTTTATCAGATAAAA
>DTPJ01000793.1 GCA_011334435.1 Candidatus Poribacteria bacterium
ATAGATGTATCTTAGATTAGTCTGGAAAGGTCTTAGGATTTTTCCTCTCCTTGAATTTTCGCTCAGTCCTAACGTATCACTTAACGTAATCAGCAATAATATCCCTTTGAATACTTTTTTATAGTCGTTATCGGTTAGATCTCTTTCATGGCTGTTGTAATAATTAATAGCTCTCAAAACCCTTTCAGGAATTTCCTGTGTTTCATCGCTGAAAAAGTAATCCCATAATACGTCAGCAGTCAGGAGACTCCTATTCTCAATAGAATTCTCCTCTATAAATTGTTTAAAGTTGTTCGGCTCAGTTTCTCTTAAAAATCTAAACATTGTTCGTTGATTTGAACTGAAGTTTGAGGACAGCAAGTGCAAGAGATAGCATGAGGAGGGGTGCATAGGAATAAGCTTTTTAAAATCCTCCTTTTTTGCTCCTCCTGTCACCTCTGACTCCAATATTTGTGAGGCACAATATTCTACGCTGTCCCATAGTGTCTCTAATTTGATTTTCCACTCTTCTTTTCTGTTCGGCTTTATCTTTATAGCATTTGCCATCAAGTAGTATGTAGTGATGTCTGACATTTCAAACCTAACTCTGATGAAACGGTCTTCAAGGACTCTCCTCGCATCATCATCAATGTTGCTGAATTGCTGAATATCTCTGTGTGTAATCAGGAAAAGATAGAAAGGTGTCTCTGAGGAGAGCTGGGCAAGTTCTTGAAGTGCTGATACTGCTCTGTTCTGTCTAAAATAATCTGTAAATTCATCCCAGATGAAAACAATAGAATTCAACTGGTTTTCTGATATCACATTTTTAATCCAGAATTTTAAATCTTCAACGCTTTGGGAGGGTATAAAGCCTTCTTTCTCCATCATTCTGACTACTCTCTCGGTTAGGCTATAGCTTCCTTTTCCGTCTTCTAATTTAAGCTGACGGATAACGTCTTCACATTCAGTAAATTCTGGAAAGTATTCACTGCGATATTTGTTGAAGGCACTCTGGAAATTGAAAGTGGATTCAGTATCTGCCAACTTCTGAAGGACATTGTTATAAAACGTCCTCTCACCAAGATAACGATATTTTTTCTGTTCCAATGCCCTTTTTATTGTCTGCTGAACTTCTATTATTAATCGTTCCGTTGAATTTATATTGCTGGAAGAAGATTTATATACTATGAGATGTTTCTTTCCTTCTTTTAAGGCTTTGACCCTCTCATATAACATTTGGATCAGAGGATATTTATCAAAGTATGTAGATATTTCCTCAATATCTTCCTCCAAAATATGTTTTATCGCAAAAGCACCTAATGTCTTTCCTGTTCCATAAGCTCCAGTTACCCATATAGGTTTTTTGTCAGACGTAGATGCCCTATCTAATGCTTTTATGAGGGCATTTAGAAGGTTTTTGAAAGATTCATGGGGGATAAAGGTCTTCCAGCTCTTTGGATTGCTCCTGTCAACTTCATCGCTGAAAACGGGTATGAACTCCTCGTCTATCTCTATATAATCCCTATATAGTGCCATATTAACCCTCCTTAAGTGCTAAGTCCACAACACTCAAAGACTTCATATCCTCATTCAAAAAGATATTGTCAAGGTCCTTGATGAACTCAACCCTTACAAAGTCTGGATAATCTATTGAAAGTCCTTGAATGATCCTCTTGAGTTCTGATTTATCAATTCCAAACAGCCTAATGGGATTCAACCCTTTCTTTTCATCATCATCTACAAGTTCTGAAAGTGTAAGATTATACTTTCGATCTTCTGCTTCCGCATATTTATAGAGTGAATATAATATTGCAATCCTTTCGGGGTCTTTCCATCCTAACTTAGATATGTTACTCACTTGGCGACCTTTCAGTTCCAAAACTCCAAGTCCTAAATCATTTCCTAAAGGACTATGTCGGAAAAGCTCTATGAGAGAGGTTATAGCATTATCCCTTGTGGATATAGAATAGCTATCACCGATCATCTCAATAAGTTCTTTTTTAGTGTATCGCCCACCCCAATTGACATAAATAACATACCATTTTATCAGAGGCGAATTATAGGCGAGTTCTGACCAGATAATAGCCCATGTTAAAGATTTATGACTACCAAGTTTGCTTAATTTCTCGCCTAGAAATGTAATTTTGTTTTCATTGGTGATCCCTGAGTCTCGCAGCCACATCCTAAGAGATTCATATTGTTTATTGCCGAGTTTATCTGATAACCATAAATTATCCTTCATGTTAAAATATAGATCGAGCCATATTTTTCTTAAACCGAATGTTCTATAATCCTTACAAAGTTTCTCTGACATTTCCTTACCTCCAGTGGTATGTAGTGACCTTGCCACAAGACAACCTTTTTCTATATCAACACATGATAAACAATGGTTGCACTTGGCTTTATCTACAAAAATATGATCTTTATCTATTTGTAGGGCTGATGTCGGACATTCCACCATACAATTCTTGCATCCAACACAATAAGCAACTTTGTTGATAATTTTCCGCAATATTCTTATATGTGCTTTTGGTAGGGCTTCGAACTCGATAAATAACCCATTTTCCATTTTCCCAATCCAAAACTTATAATATTCAATTAGTATTTCCTGTTCATATTCGGAGTTAGAGTATCTTATAGTGTTTCCTAACACTTTGAGCCACTCAAATATATCGGTTTTTGTTTCTCTGATTAGAAATTTTACTCGATCATCGTCTACCAGTTCTAAAACTTTCATAAATCCCTTTTCAAGCATTATGCCTCCTGCCCGCTTTTTCCAATTTCCATGTTTGATGTAATCCGTAATTTTGTTTGGTGGAACATCAGTATTTGACACAGACTCTTTCAAAAAACCCAAAAGGAATTCCATGTCTTTGTTATATGACTTGGAAATAATATATTCCTTCCAATTAGATGACATTGGACAAACAGCACATCCTACTCTATGCATACCATGTCTATAAGCTGAGTTAAATAACAGATTTCTCTCAAAGATATATAGGAATATCTCAGCGGAGGACCATTCAAAAATGGGTCGGCAATTAACTTGAATAAAATGCTTTTTCCCTTCAGATATGGGACTATAATTTGCCCTGGAGTCGCTCTCTTCTGCTCTGACGCCGTCAAACACCAACGCCCTAATATTGCTTTTCCCAACGATCTCTCTCAATTTTAGCAATGATGGGACAGTCTTATGAACACTACAACACCATCTGTGAATCCTGCTCGGTGGTCCGAACTCTTTCCATGTTTCCTCTGGTGAATAGTGCGATTTTGCTATGTAAAACCTTAGTTTATCCCATTTCTCCTGTGCCTTTTTAACAGCAGAATAAGTGCTATCTATCTCCATACCGGTATCTGCAAATATTACTACGAACTCATCAGGAGAGAGCGCCCTCTGAACCAAATCAAGTAGCACTAGCGAATCCTTTCCTCCGCTGAAAGCCACATAGGAAATATCGTAGTTTCTTCTCTTATACCTTAGATGTGTATTGTAGATAAATTCCAATGCCTTTTGGACAAGAAGAGACATGATCCCCTTGTTTTTTTCTACCATACGATCTATGTCAACTGGCTCAATAGAGAGGTCTTTGACCCGAAAGTCTATCTGTGGCTCACTGAAGAAGCCGCCTCCCTGTGCAACTGCAACTACTTCTCCATTATACACATATCTTCTTACACCTTCTGCCCAGAGAAGCGGAAGATCAGTCTTGGGATATTTCCAATATTTGGAAAAGCCTAAAAGCTCCAATTCTTCGTAAAATACTGGTCTTACCTCGTTCTGAAATCCTGATTGAAACGGGACTAACAAATATCCTCTCGTCTCTGGATCCCACTCGTAATTATACATTCTATACCCTTCTCTCTAAGCTCATATCTATTTACAGCTTTTAGTATCCTATGAAGCATATTATGACAATTAGAACAAACTGCGATAAAGTCAACTATTTTAACATCCATCTCTTTCGTATATTTTGTTATGTCCAATGTATGGTGAGCCTCTATAAAGCTTCTTC
>DTPJ01000600.1 GCA_011334435.1 Candidatus Poribacteria bacterium
ATGTTGTTTTTAGCCCCGAAGGGGCGCCATATTTATAGAAACGATAAACGCCAAAATACAAAGCGGAAGCGGAGCGAAATATGATGGGGAAATATGCCGCTCCTGACGGAGCTAAAAGATTTTAATAGACAATCCAAATAATTCTAAGCTTATGTTTAATGCTACATTTGGCATTTATAATTTCATACAGGTCTTTGTTTTATTAAAATAGATTTCTTTAATGCCAAAGTATAACATAGTCAGATCACAAAATCAAGAATGTTTTTAACTAATGATTAGCAATATTTATGCCAGTTTTTTGACAATAGAAACGGTCTTGACACTTCACGGTTCATTCGTATATACTTTCAGTTAAAGGTTGAAGGTTAAAGGTTAAAGGTTGAAAGTTAAAGGTTAAGAAAATTTTGATGAAATTTTTATCGTCAGAAGTAATAGCGATTCTTGATTTCGGTTCTCAATACAGCCAACTCATAGCCCGCAGGATCAGAGAAAACAACGTATATTGCAAGATATTGCCTTATGATGTTTCCATAGACGAAATTAAATCTCTTTCTCCAAAAGGCATATTTCTCTCTGGAGGTCCTGCGAGTGTTTACGCTGATGGCGCCCCCTTATGCGATCCGAATATTTTCAAGCTAAATATCCCTATTTTCGGTATATGCTATGGAATGCAGTTAATGGCTCATCTCCTTGGCGGAAAAGTTGAACCTACACTTACAAGAGAATACGGATTAGCGAACCTTTTCGTTGACATTAAAAGCGATATTTTTTATGATCTCCCCAATAATTTTCCTGTCTGGATGAGCCATGGAGATAGCGTTTCTAACATTCCCGATGGATTCAAAGTTTTGGCACATACAGATACCTTACCAATAGCGGTTATGGCCGATGTATCCCGTGGATACTTCGGATCACAATTTCACCCAGAGGTTATCCATACCCCACTTGGAAAAAATATAATAGCAAATTTTCTCTTTAGAATTTGTAAATGTAATCCGATATGGACTATGAGTTCGTTTATACAAAATAGTTTATCTGAAATTAAAGAGCAGGTCAAGGATGATATTGTAATTTGTGGCGTAAGTGGTGGTGTGGATTCAACAGTTCTCGCAGTTCTCATTCATAAAGCTATCGGCGATCAACTAAAATGTATATTTGTAGATAATGGTTTGTTAAGAAAAAATGAAGCTGATGAGGTTATAGCATTTTTTAGGAACGATCTTTGCATAGATTTACATTTTGTAGATGCCAGTGAAAGGTTTTTAAGAAGGCTTTCTGGGGTTATTGATCCGGAGCAGAAGCGGAAAATTATAGGGAAGGAATTTATTGAAGTTTTTCAAGAAGTCGCTTCCAAGTTTGGCGATGCCAAATTTTTAGCACAAGGCACGTTATATCCTGATTTTATTGAAAGTGGAGGAATATCAAAATCTCCTTCTGCAACAATAAAAAGCCATCATAATGTCGGCGGTTTGCCTGAAAAGATGAATCTTAAACTTATAGAACCGCTTAAAGAATTGTTCAAAGATGAAGTCCGAAAACTTGCCAAAGAGTTAGGATTGCCAGAAAAAGTCATCAAAAGGCATCCTTTCCCTGGACCTGGTCTTGCAGTCAGGGTTATAGATTCTATAACTCGTGAAAAACTTGACCTTCTCAGACAAGCTGATGCTATATTTATTGAGGAACTGCATTCATCAGATATGTATGATAAAGTATGGCAGGCGTTTGCCGTTTTATTGCCTGTAAAAAGCGTTGGCGTTATGGGAGATGAACGCACTTATGATCAAGTGATCGCACTTCGGGCTGTTACTGCCGAAGATGCGATGACTGCGGATTGGGCTAAATTGCCTTATGAGCTTTTAGGCAGAGTATCTAATAGGATTATCAATGAAGTAAAAGGTATTAATAGAGTAGTTTATGATATAAGTTCTAAGCCCCCAAGCACTATTGAGTGGGAGTAAAATGAAGGAAAAAGTATATGATGAGATATGGTAAAGCGTTATTTTTAGTTATAATAGTTTTTTTAGTATTCAATGCTTTTGTTTATGCGGATTTTCCGAAAACCATTTCTATAACTCGCAATGAGGAAGTTAAAAACACTATTTTCCCGATCCCACAAGGATTTGAAATCGTTATCTCTGCTTCTACATCAATGTCTGGGACAATTAAATTTACAAGTCCGACAAATGTTGTTCAAAACGTCCCTGTTCAATATACTGCTGGTGGATGGTCAACACAAGTTAATCTAACCGAGGTTGGCACTTATAGTATTTTAGAGACATATAACTTAACTGCCAGTATTAGCTTTCCCGGAATTACTCCCGAAACTGTTACAGAAACTCGTTCATCTACGTATAACAATACATCAGCTGGCAATAAAACAATAAGTATGACTAGTACTGTTAGCGGATTTGCTATGTCATTGCCACCGGGTAAATTTGCTGTTATATCAATTACCCCATCTTCTATTCAACCGGGACAATCCATAAGTGCTACTCTTCGTTCTACTGAAGCCATAGATTTAGGTGAAGTAATATTTACTTCGGCAAATCTTCAAGCAGTATGGAATGTTACTTCATTAGCGATAACTGGCGGTCCTCCTGCAAATACACCGCCTGCGGTTAGCATAAACTCTGCGATCCAATCTGGACCGAACGGCGATGTCCAAGTTGCATATACTTTACAGGATACTGAGAATAATCCCTGCACAATAACAGCATTATATAGTAAAGATGGGACATCATGGTCAGGTGCAACAATTGTTGGCGATGTGTCAAATGTATCGCCCGGGTCAAGAAGCCTTGCTTGGAAGGCATATCAAGATGAGCCAAGCGGTCAAGGTGCTTATCAATTCAAGATTAAAGCAAATGATGGGACTTCTGATAGTCAATGGTCAGCTCCTACAACCGTTAATCTTAATAATACTCCCCCAGCATCTAATAATCCACCTCAGGCGTTAAATTTAAGGATAAGGACGATAGATGCTAACACAAATCAAGAACCTGTCCCATATCACGAGCCTTTTACAGGGAATAAATTGAAAGCAGGATATGACTTCTTTGATCCAGATGGAGACTTAGAGGCGGGAAGCGAACTACAATGGTATAAAAATAACGTCCCTTTTGGGGATTTGATAGTAATTCAAAGCGAGCAAAATAAAATACTTGGTGTAACTGTCGTTAGGGGTGAAAAATGGGCTTTTTCTATCACTCCAAACGATGGGAAAACAAAGGGCGAACCGAGAAATTCAGGCATTATAACGATTAACAATGCCCCTCCAAGTGTCCGAAATCTTCGTTTTCAGCCATTACAACCTACTTCTACTACTGGTGTAAAAGCACTTTTTGATTATTCCGATCCAGAGAACGATCCGCAAGGCACACATGAGATCAGATGGTATAAAGCCGAACCGCAATCATCTCAGTATATACTTCAGCCACAACATAATAACAAAGATACATTACAACCTTCTGATGTAAAGAGGGGCGAAAGATGGAAATTTACCATAATTCCAAAAGATGCATTAGGTGGGACTGGGGAGCTTGCAGAATCTATTCCTGTGACAATAGTAAATCAAAAGCCTTATATTCAAAATGTAAAAGCTGTTGGTTCAACAGGTGATATAAGTATAACTTTTGATCTTGTCGATCAAGATGGCGATAAATGTGAGCTTAGAACTTGGTATCGCAGAATTCCAGCAGAGCCAACAGCTGCAATAATAAGGGAAGCATCGTCACCAGATAAGAGATATATTATCACTAATGTAAGTCCAGCGAATGGTTTAAGGGTCACTTGGCTATCCAAAGAAAATGAGCCGTCAGGAAAAGGTGATTATGTTTTCGGTATAACGCCTTTTGATGATATGGATAAAGGTGATGAAGGCTTTTCTCAGGTGTTCGCCCTTGATAACAACGATTCGCCTACTGCTAACGATGTTAAAATCTCCCCTGAATCGCCCAATACTTCAAACGACCTTTTTGCAAATTATGTTTATC
>DTPJ01000539.1 GCA_011334435.1 Candidatus Poribacteria bacterium
GAATTACCAGACTTAACAAGAATAAATCACCGCCAATTACAGATCACTGATTACTGATTACTGATCACTTTTTCTTGTGTTCCTGTGGCTGATAGCCTTTTACCTAAAATTTGAATTGGACTGCTCACAAAGAAATACTTGACACTTATGCAGTTTAGATAGTAAAATCTGAATGTTGTTTAAGGGTTTAAGATCAAGTAATTAGCATAAAATTTGGAGAGAAAAAATGAGCCTTTTGGGATTAGATATTGGAACTACTGGATGTAAAGCCATAGCTTTTAGTGTTGACGGAAAACCATTAGCACATTCCTATCGCGAATATGGAGAGATGTATCCTCGTCCCGGATGGGCAGAAATAGACCCAAACAAGGTCTGGCAATGTGTCTCGGAAGTCATAAGAGATGTCGCTACTCAGGTAAAAAATAGCGATCCTGTTAAAGCTTTAAGCGTGACAACTCTTGGTGAAGCATGGACACCAATAGCCGAAGATGGAACAATACTCGCCAATAGCATGACATCGGTTGATACAAGATCAATTGAGCAAAGCGAATCATGGAAATATACTCTTGGAAGAGAAAAAGTCTTCCAAATAACTGGTATGTCATTGCACCCAAGCTTTTCTATCAATAAGATGATGTGGCTAAAAAAAGAAAGACCTGATATATATGATAAAGCAAAGAAATTTCTTCTATACGAGGACTTTACATATTACAAATTAGGTTTAGAACCTACAATTGACTATTCACTTGCAGGACGAACATTAGCCTTTGATATAAGAAAAAAACAATGGTCTGACGAGATGCTATCAACAGCGGGCATCGATCGTTCAAAGTTGGCAACCCCGAGACCTTCTGGTGAGATTGTCGGCGAGATTCCACCTAAAATAGCTGATGAACTTGGCTTGCCCAAAGGAACTATTGCAGTTACAGGCGGACATGATCAACCTGTCAACGCTTTGGGAGGAGGCGTTGTAACAGAAGGAGTAGCGGTTGATGGGCTTGGATCTGTGGAATGTGTCGTTGTAGCGTTTAATGAACCCCCACTTAACGAAAAAATGATGAATAATAACTACCCTGTCTATCCTCATGTCAAGCAAGATATGTATGTCTCTTTAGCTTTCAGTTATACAGGTGGAAACTTATTACGATGGTATAGAAACAACTTTGCCCAAGATATGATCCAAGAATCGCAAAAGACAGGCGTTGATGTATATGATCTCATCTTGAAGGATATACCAAAAGACCCAACAAGGATTTTTGTCCTCCCTCATTTTGTCGGCAGTGGAACGCCAGCACTTGATCCAAATTCCAAAGGCGTCATCGTAGGATTGACACTTGGGACTACTCGTGAACAATTCGTCAAAGCGTTGATAGAAGGCATAACCTATGAATTGAGATACTACTTAACAACACTTGAAGACTGTGCAAATGTGAAAATAGACAGATTACGTGCAATGGGTGGTGGTGCAAAGTCGCCTGCATGGCTTCAATTGAAAGCTGATATAACAGGAAAAGAGGTCCTAGCATTGGCAATCTCGGAATGCGGATGTCTCGGTGCTGCTATACTTGCAGGAGTTGGCATCGGGGAATATAGCTCAGTTGATGAGGCAGTTAAAGCCATTGTAAAAGTAAAAGAAACATACCAGCCTGATCCAGATATGCACAGACGTTATACAGAATGTTATGAAATATATACCGATCTTTATCCGACGATTAAGGGTCTATGCCATAAGATATAGAAAGTTTTGGAAGGTGAGTTTATGACCTATCAAATAATAAACGATAATTGCCTAAACGTTCTCCAAAATAAATTGATTAAACACAATATTGATTTGGCTTTCTTGGATCCGCCATTTAATCAAAATAAAGAGTATGCCTATCATAATGACAATATGAACGAAGATAAATATTGGTCTATGATGACTGATGTTTGCAAGTTAGTTTTTGATTTGACAAATAATGGCGGAGCAATATATTTTATGCAAAGAGAAAAAAATACCGAATATGTATTGGCATGTCTTCGTAAAACTGGTTGGTTTCTTCAAAATTTGATCATCTGGAAGAAAAAAACATCAGCTGTTCCTGTTGCCGGCAAGTATGGAAAACATTACCAAATAATCGCTTATGCTACAAAAGGAGAAAAGGCAAAAACATTTAACAGATTGCGAATTGAACCTCCACTACCACCAAATTATAAGTATCAAAGGGAAAATGGGGTCTTTTTAACAGATGTCTGGGACGATATAAGAGAGTTAACATCGGGATATTATGCTGGTAATGAGGCAATTAGAAAAGAGAATGGAGAAAGGTTTCATAAACAACAAACTCCATTAGCACTTCTAGTTAGAATAATTCTAAGTTCCTCAAAAGTAGGCGATTGGATACTTGATCCATTTGCAGGGACAGGCACAACCTTATGTGTATCATATCAATTACAAAGGAATTCAATTGGAATTGAAATTGATCCTATAAATACTGAATTAATGAAAAAGCGACTTGATGTTATACGTGAAGAGGATTTAATTCAAAAATATTATAAGGATTACATTTGCACTGAGAATTTATCAGAAATTTGGGGAAGTGAATGTGAAGTTCAATCAGAAACTAAATTAATTCAGCCGTTAATGTTTAAAAGTTAAGTGAGATAAGACTAATGTATTCAATTTATCATTTTTTTAAGAATCTCGTGGAGGATAAGGAATATTTTATTAGCATCCCAAAATTAGAAGATTTTCCATTTAATAGTAGTTTGCTTTCCTGTCGAAATAAGGGACAATTTCCTGATATGGCGATTAAAATTAGCCCTAAAAATGAATTGTTTACAGGTGGAGAACTTATTGAGTTGAAAGATAGTTATACCTATACAGTTCCTTCTTTTAATTCTACAATTCCAACAGGGAAAAAAGAAATATCAAAATTGATCAAGGGGGAAAGTAGTGTAATCAAAAAGCAAATGGAAGAAGCAGGAGATGATATTAATTCTTTGTCTGTAAGAGATGTTTATTATTTGATAAGAGGTAAAAAACAGGGAAATATTAAGATTTTATTGGTTCATGGTAGTTTCTTTGAAACCATTCAAATAGGCGATTTGATAAGTCAGTCCTTTTCACAGGTTTTAGAAGAGCGATTAAGACAAAGCGGGTTAAAAGTTAATGATGAAGTGAAAAATACGTTAATAGCAATTTTTTCAGAGCAAGAAAACTTTAGTAAAGTGCGAACTATTGATAAAGCCTCAGTAAAATTACGATTTAGAATAATGACGGAAGTAAAAGCAGAAGGCAATATTTTGAACTCTAAAAAATATCCTGAAATTGCTGATAATACGATAAATCTTGTAATTCCTTGTCATACAGAGATAGATAAAGAGATTGCAATAAAGAGAATGTCTGCTGTTTTTGGAAAAAATAAATTAGATATATTCAAATTATTAAAGATTAAGCATTATTTTAATGGATATTTTCTTGTATTCCAAGATGATTTGATATAAGATGAACTTAATTACAATCTATTGAGAAAGGGATAAAATGCCTTGGATAAATTTAGCAAATATAAATTCCGTTGATATTAATGACCTGCATGAGTATAATTCAAGACCAACAGAAAAGGTTATTGAACTAATAGCAAGCAGGAAAAACGATGAGATCGTCATATACGGTGCTACGGGAAAATGGATGAGCGATATGACAGAGATGCTTTTAAGGGCGATCCGTCAAGCAGGCATAAAAAGCAAACTGCATATCGTATCAAGCCTTAGAAGAAAATCTGAATTCTCCGATAGGTTTGCCAAATACAATGATCTTATAGTGACTCACGAGATTAACCTTGTTAACGCTAAAAGTTCGGATTTAATAGACGTTCCAAATAATGCAAAATGGGTAATTTATGGCATAGGTTACAAGTTCAGGACAACTGAAACTGATGAAGAATATGCTAAATTATGCGGACTCTATGGCAATGAGATTCCAAGAATGGTCATAA
>DTPJ01000337.1 GCA_011334435.1 Candidatus Poribacteria bacterium
CATGCGCAGGTCGTAGGCCTGAAAGCCGACTCCTACCGCATGAAAGAACGGCTCCGTGTGGGAGCGGCAGGCTTTGAATGATGGTCAGAAACCGGAAAGTTGAAACCAACTTTGACAATAAGGACAATCACGCATGCTGCTGAAAGATCGAGAATCACCTTTTCGACAAACAAAGGCTTTTTGAGTCCAAGTAGTTTATCATACAGGTAGCTGTCTTGCATGGCTTCAATATGACTGAAGCTTCTCTATTTGTCACCTTACGCATAGGATTTACTGAAGAGCCAAATTATAGAATTAAAAACCATGTAGGCTGGTAATGCAGCCTATTAAAATATTATTCCTTCCCTATATTGTAAATATTCTGAACTTGGTAATGATAAAGGTTTCCAATCTGGCAAAGAAAAATCTGCATTTGATGAATATGCATATCTTTTGTTAATAATATCAATTATATATAATTTATTATTTTTTGAGCCCGAATAGCTTATTTTTAAAGTTGGATCGATTCCATTTGGGATATATTCTCCATCCTTCCAAATATACGGAATAATAGCTGCAGGGGTGCCATCTGGATAAAATGATGGTATAACATTACTAATAAAATAAAAGTTATTAGAAATATTATATATTTGCAAAAATTTAGAATTTATATCCTTAATTGTTAAATTTCCATTAAGATCAAAATAGTGCTTTTGATTATTTATAATGAAAAAAGGCTTTTCATACATCATGCTAGGTGATTGAGATTCATATTTTATCCCAAGTAAAATAATTTGATTATCTATTACTGAAATATCATAAATAAATTCTTTAGAGTCGGTAGAAGAAATATCATATCGTATTCCATTCTTAAAAAAATAATTTACGCTAGTTGTGCCAGTAGCATCATGGTAACCAGAACATAATATATATTGGTCATCTCCATTAAAAAGTATCTTCTTTGCATCAACATGCTGATCCCCTGTAGATAAAATAGTAAGATTTTCATCAACCCATAAACAAGGGTAGCATCTTACATAACCAGAATCGGCACTATAGCCGACAGCATATATAATTCCATCCTTTTTATAAACATCGTAGCAAGCCCCCCAATCTGAATCAGTATATATAGGAAGCTTAATTAATGTATCATTCACCCAATAGCAAGGTATAGTTTCATATCCATCATAATAGCTGCCATATGCATAAACATCATTATCTATAATCTTTGCATAAACTGTACTCGCAAAAGGAGTAGTACTATCGCCAGGATATTTCTTTTCCATAGGGAGAATATGAACTTCATTACCTAACGCATAATAAGGACTAAGAATCCATTTCCCATCAATAAAATTATATGCTCTCCCAAATGTTATAGGGGGAAAGGAATAATTTTCTATTAAAACATCAGAGGGAGAATGATTGTCTATATATGCTATTGCTTTTAATATGCAATCAAAATCAATTATTATTGGAGAATTATATAAATTACCATTTGCTTCTGTTGGATTAGTACCATCTAGTGTATAATATATTTTTGCTGATTGATTAGACGATGTTAATTCCACGCTTATCGTTCCTATATATTTTCCTGAATGTATAGAAGCCTCTGGAGTTGCGGCTTTGGGAATTGTTGGTTCTGTAGTAGTTGGAGTGGTAGTTGGAGCAGGAGAAATAGGAATATTGCATGCAAAAACAATGAAAATAAATACTAAAAGAGAAGTAAATCTTAATGCTATTTTCATATTATCTTACCTCTTCTTTTATAATCTTTAGATTTTTTTCAAGTTAACAATTTGTATTAAAACTATAAAGCCGTATTCTTATATTTGCAAGAGTTAATTCAAATCTGAAGTGCGAATGGAGGGTAGAGAACGGCACCGTATTCTCTGGTAATATATGATTGTCGCAACTATATCGAACCAAGAAGACGACAGTGCCGTGCCGACAATTTATCAATGATGAACGCAATGTGCTACAAATCTTAATCGACAGATAGTATAGTTATGATTCTAAATAAGCAAATTTCAAGCATGCATCGAGAGATAACAAAGAACTCTCAAAAAGGAATCTGTCATGCCCGATACGAAGAAACCGTATCCAAGAACCGAAAAGTATATTTAAAACCTTGCCCAAAGCGAAGGAATATAGAGCTTATACAGGACATAGAAGCCAGAATAAGTGTCACAGTCGGTGATATACTTCCGGTTTTAGTCTGAACTGCCCCTATGAATGGACACGAAGGGAGTATAGCATGAAGTACCTAAAAACTGAGAGAGGGAGGATGAAATATCCTCTAGAACTCAAGCAGAAGGTATTCAAGGACTATTCCGAAAGGAACAATGGCATGCAAGGTTTGGAGCGTGTCTATGGGGTAGCGCATCAGCTCATTTGTTTAACATAAACGAAAAAATCCCTGAAAATATCGCCTAGATTTGCCTGGTGTTATCACGGGGAATTGCCTGGAAAAAGCAGGATGCAGTTGAATACTGCCTCCTGGTAATCCAGAATACCTTTATCGAATTACCAACAACGACAAGGGAGGATCAAAGAAGGTGATCAACATGCCCCAGCTACAAAGTATCAGGGAACAGTACTAAAAAGGAAGTTCTGTGGCAGAACCACCCAGGACCTTCGGAGTCAACCCTAAAAGCATTCGCAAGTATGTGAATCAGAAAAAATTTTCCCCGACTAAAATCGGAAAATTATCACCGACTGCGACAAAGGTCACAAAGGATTCGATCCTGGTTCCGTATAAGCCACGCATCAATGGATGGATTGCAGAAGGCCAGTGACGATGGTCCAAACAAAAGCATACCGCCTGTTGCAATATATTTTATCCTTGACTAAATACTGATTTTCATATTTGCTGCCCTGCTATTGTCTGCCCCAATCGTTCGCTTTACGCACACGCTCGATATCAACTTTTGGAATGCGATCAAAAGTCATAAGTCCGTTGACTTCGCTTCCAACATCATAGAGCTGCGTATAACAATAGCCGCAGAACAATCCAGAATGTACTATATCGGCTGTGTACTCTTCAATGCTTTCTTCCACAGCGTTTTTATTTTCTGTATCATACCAGCCAAAGCCGCCATATTCGCTTAAAAAAAGAGGCAAGGCATCTGCATTCGCTGGTTTTTCAAGGAAAATGGAGCGTGTAGCGAAAGGAACCTGATTCCTGATATAAAAATCCGCTACGCGCCTGAGCGAAAATCCTTCAAGAACATATTCATCTCCATTGGCAATTTTATTATACAAATTTCTTGCAAGAGTAGCATTTCGAAGATAGTGGTGAAAATCCACTATGTCTGTCATAAAGTGTTCCCATCCGCTATTTTCGATTACTGGCCTCGTGGGATCCATATGTTTGGCAAGTGTATACATTCTTTCAACGAATGAGCGCGTTGCAGATGATTTGCGATATATCCCCCATATACCCCATGTTTCGTTGAATAGCATCCGCATAATGCACGAGGGGTGCATCGAGTCGCGCATGATAAGCTCTTTGAGTTCTGACTCATAGCGGCTAAATGCCTGCTTTGAAGGAAGGTAAAACGAAGGCATTTCGAAACTTGTAAGTAAGCCCAAGCGATCGCACAGGTAATGGAAATATGGAGCCTCTACCTTTTCATGGATTCTGGCTCCATTGTAGCCGAATGCTTTTATTGCCCTAATATCGTCTGCCATGCGGCCATAATCAAGCGGAGTATATACGCCGCCAGGATAATAGCCCTGGTTTAATACCATTTTGAGGAAGACTGGTTCTCCATTGATCTTAAAACCATCTTTTCCGACTGAAATTTCGCGTAGTCCAAAATAGGACTCGACTGTATCAAGTACTGCATTGCCGTTCAGCAAGGTCAGGACCAAAGGATGTAGATTCGGTGCTTCAATAGACCATAAGGCTGCATTAAATTCATCGAATGCAAACGTAGCATTGAATATTCCATTGTCCATTTCAAGGAGCCTGGTAGCCTGCTTTGTTCCTCCG
>DTPJ01000073.1 GCA_011334435.1 Candidatus Poribacteria bacterium
AAATATCTGATTTATTTTGAGAGATATCCCCTTCGTCCCAAACAACAAGGTATTTGTTATCTCTACTGTTATATGCCAAAGACGATATATATGATTTTGCTGGATTTGCTATATTAATCTTACCGCCTAACAAATCACCAGAGTTAGATATTAGTTGACCTTGAATGTTACCTGTGAGATCATCGTTCCATATTATAAGGTATTGATCATCAATACTGTTGTAAGCAACATCCATAGCCCATTGGTTGCCTGATGAGACATTCACAGAAAACTCATCGCCTTTCTGTTCTAATTTTGAGTTTAAAATCTTAGCAAAAATATCTTTTCCATAAGTGCTTTTGTTTCTTTCATCACTCCATACAACTAAATATTCATTTTTCTTGCTATTATATGCGATTATCGGTGTCGCTTGATCATCTTTTGCCGTTGAGATTATATAGTTAGAGGTTTCAATTCTCTGAAAATTACTGTTATTTAATCCAACAGCAAGAATATTATTAATAATTGAAAAGCTTACTATGCAGGCTAATAGGTATTTCAGAAAGATACTTGGTTTCATTTTTGTCTCTGGAAATTCAATTTTATTAAACTTTAGATTTTCAAGAGTTTACGATTATTGTAAAGGAATTCCAGACCAGACACTACTGTAAGAATGACAGGAATTAACATCAAGTAGAATATAGGACCGTTCTGGTTACGAATAGCGTTTATGAAGTGAAAATGGTTAGAGAAAAAAGCACTTCTTATCTCGTATAATGAGAGAAGCAAAAGCGATAAAGCAATAGCATATAATTGAGAGGCTGCTTTATACTTACCAAGTTTTGTAGCGGCAATAACATTGCCTTTTGATGCAGCATAAGTCCGAATTAGGGTGATCACAACTTCTCTTCCTATTATTATGAGGAACATCCAAGTAGTTATCAGTCCTGGATCAGATTTTAATAGGACTATCAATGCGGATATGACAAGAAGTTTATCTGCCAAAGGATCAAGAAATTTTCCAAAACTGGTTATATTCCCTGTTTTTCTTGCTATACGACCATCAAGGTAGTCAGTGTATGCAGCACCGACAAAAACAAGCATACTAAAAAAAACTCCCACTGAATAATACAGTATCACAAAGATAGGGATTAAGATAATCCTCAACATTGTCAAATAATTAGGCAAAGTATTTATTCTTCCCATATTATCCTACCACTTTACCGACGAGATCATAGATGTTAGATGTCCCTATGATCTCCACAGTTGCAAATTCGCCTTTCTTAGCAATACCATCAATTATAACAATGTCATCAATTTCAGGAGCTTGCCCTTGAGTTCTAGCATAGGACTGATTACGTGATTTATCAGTGTCATCAATAATAGCTTTCAATTTACGACCTATCAAACTACGACGTTTTTCATCTGATATAGATGCGTGTAATTCAGCTATTTGTGTTAATCTATCTTGCTTGATAGATTCAGGCACTTGATCAGTCATAGTTTCTGCAACTGTGCCTTCTTCTGGTGAATAGGCAAAAACTCCAATATGATCAAATTTTATGTCTTTGATGAACTCTATTAACTCAGAAAAATGCTCATCTGTCTCGCTTGGAAATCCAACCATAAGAGACGTTCGCAATGTGACATCGGGAATTTTATCCCGAATTTTGTTCAATAATTTGCGAATTTCTTTTCCAGTTGACCCTCTGCCCATCTTTTTCAAAATGTCATCGCTTATATGTTGTATTGGAAGATCAATATAGGAACATATACGTTCTTCCTTCGCCATTAATTCAATAAAATCATCGGTAATATGTTCAGGATGGGCATAAAGAACTCTGATCCATGGAATTTCGGAGTAAGAAATTAAACTTTTTAACAATGAAACTAAGTCAGTATTATCATTCAAGTCTTTTCCATAATAGGTGGTATCTTGTGCGATCAGGATCGCTTCTTTAACCCCTGACTTGAAAAGACCGTTTATCTCTGCTAATATAGATTCAATAGACCTACTGCGATATTGACCCCGTATTTGTGGAATAACACAATAAGAACAACAATTGTCGCAACCTTCGGCGATCTTAACATAAGCGAAATGCGAAGGCGTTGATGTTAATCTTGGCGTTTTATGATCGTATATATAAGTTGACGGTTCAGATATTTTCCTGAACTTTTCACCATTTAAGGCAGATTTACATGCTTGGACTATATCGTAAAAATCGCCAGCCCCAAGAATAGCATGTATATTAGACCGAAACTGCTTTTCCAATAGTTTGCTATATCTTTGAGATAAACAGCCTGTAACAATGATCTTGCTTTTTTGTCTTTTTGAGATTTTAACGGACTCAGAAATGGCATCTAATGATTCTTTTCTTGCATCTTCAATAAATGCACAGGTATTGATTATCAAAATATCTGCGTCATTTTCATTAGATGTTATTTCAAAGCCGTTTTCCTTCAATAATCCAAGCATTACCTCTGAGTCAACAAGGTTTTTTGGACAGCCCAAACTTATAATACCTACTTTAATAGCCAATATCTCACCCTTGCCCTAATTGTTTTCCATACCAAAATACAAGTCCTGCAAGGCATAGAATTAAAAAGACAATGACAATTAAGAGTATGACAACTCTTTTTCTTGCAACCTGTCTCTTATTGTTTCTATGATTTCCTCTTATTGTTGTGACAGATTCAAAATTGTCCTCATTAGGCAATATAAGTTTGCTATATTGTTCTACCATAGACTTCGGATCAAGTCCCAAGTATCTAGCATAATTGTAGATACAACCCTTTACATAAGCTTGGGCAGGAAGTAAGCCATAATTGCCTTCTTCTATTGCTTGAAGATAACGTTTGCTGATTTTTGTTGCATTAGCTACATCATCAAGTGATATGTTTTTGTCCTCTCTAACCTGTTTTAACTGTTCTCCTACGGATGCCATTTTTTAAATTTCCCTCACCTATTTGTTTGGTATTGTGACAATTTGTGTCCCCGATGGTGGCGTAAACTTAAATATTGATTCATCAATTTTGCTATTTATTTTGATATTTTTGAATGAAAAGAAGAATGTTGCACCATTTTTAGTATCTTTATACATAACTTGGACAGGGATAGAGTCTTCATCTCTTACCCAAACCTGAATAGTTTCAAAAATTTGGTCTTCATCTTGTTTTTTAGGCGTAAGTTCAACGCAATGAACGCCTTTTTTTTCGGAGACTTCATCCTTTATTAACTTTATGTCATAATTCTTTTCAACATTTTCAAGTGATTGACCGAATCCGGGGAAAAGCTCTTCGTTTTTACTAGAAAATTCCTGTTTGGTCATTTGTTTGACCATCGGTGTATATGACATAATAGCTTTACCATCTGAAACGATCAATTGCGATGTTTTCTTTGAATTCTCTGACTCGTAATATTCCTGCCTCAATAAATTTGGTTTTTGGAAGGTCAGCACGCCGACCGCAACACGTTTTTTACCAGCGACTATGGTTGTTTGCTCAAAATCTGCACTGAAATTTTTCATATTTTTATATGCTTTTTTTACATTTTTAGTGATCTCTTCAGCATCAATAGAAAACAAAACCCTTACAAATGTCAACATTCCTAATATGAGAATGAAAATAATTATAATTTTATGAAAATTTTTCATTAAGACTCACAATCCTTTCACTGTTTATAATTTTTATGCCTCTTTACGAGCCTGAAATTAGGGAATTAAAATTTCTGTCGTATATAACGAGTATAACATTTTAATAGCTTACTTGTCAACATCAACTTTTTGCTGCAGTCCAATTCAAATTTTAGGTAAAAGGTTATCAGCCACAGAAACACAAGAAAAAGTGATCAGTGATCAGTAATCAGTGATCTGTAATTGGCAGTGATTTATTCTTGTTAAGTCTGGTAATTCTGAGATGCTATCCGAAACCAGTATTTATCAAAGTTTGAATTAAATGTTTATATGAAAATGCTCATTA
>DTPJ01000873.1 GCA_011334435.1 Candidatus Poribacteria bacterium
GATCATCTTGTTTTATAATATTATCAGCCATCTGTTCATCCTTTGTTTATTTATCTTGTTTATTATAAATACGGAGTATATTATAACAGATGGCTTTTTTGTTGCCTACTAAATTAATACAGTATCATCGTCATGATATTTTATTGCTTTTAGTATGTCATCTATGATAGAATAAATAGTAATGGTTTTATCTACCATTTTAGTTCTCCTGATTTTCATTTGTTAAAGTTTTTATTTGTTAAAGTTTTTATTTGCTAAAAAAATCAAATGTTAAATAAAGTTTAACATTAGAGGATTATATGCTCTTTTTCAATTTTTATTAAGTGTAATTAGCAACTTGGGTTACATATTCAAGGGAGATTTTAATATGAAGACAATAGCACTTTTTGGCGCAGCAGGAAAAATGGGAACAAGGATCGCTGAAAATATCAAAGACGATCCAGAGTATAAAGTATTATACGTTGAGGGAAATGAGGCAGGAATACAAAAACTGCGTGAACGTAACCTTGAACCTACTACTTCCGAAGAAGCCTCAAAAGAAGCAGATGTTGTGATATTTGCTATCCCAGACAGGTTAATAGGCAAAGTTGCAAAAGAAATTGTGCCATCATTAAAAAGTGGTGCTATGTTGATCTGCCTCGATCCAGCAGCACCACATGCTGGGGAATTGCCAGATAGGAAAGATGTCTCCTATTTTGTTGTCCATCCATGCCATCCGCCTTTGATCAACGATGAAATAGACCCAGAGGCGAGAATGGACTTTTTTGGCGGGACAAAGGCAAAGCAAAATATAGTCTGTGCCTTGATGCAGGGAACAGATGACGATTATAAACTCGGCGAGGAAATATCACGAAAAATTTTCGCACCAGTGATGAATGCCTACCGAATCACCGTTGAACAAATGGCGATCCTTGAACCTGCTATGGCTGAGGTAGTGGCTTTTACCTGTATGGTTATCATCAGGGAAGCAATGGACGAAGCCATAAAGCAAGGAGTGCCAGAAGAAGTAGCGAAGGCTTTCATGTTAGGTCATCTTAACGTAGATGTCGGAATTTTGTTCAATTTCATTGATGCACAGGTTTCTGATGGGGCAAAGCAAGTTATGGAAAGGGCGAAGAAAACACTATTCCAGCCAGATTGGAAAGAAGTTCTAAAGCCTGAAAATGTCCTTAAAGAAGTAAAAGCTATTGTTGCTGGAAGTAATTAATGAAGTAATTAATAAGGAGCTAAACTTTTATGCAAGATGATGAAAAAGATGATTCGTCTGAAGAAAGGTTAAGTAACCTTAAATCTTTGGAAGAAAGGATCAAAAAGAGACGTAAAAAGGCTTCTCCTGCCATATTGATCTTTTATATAATAATACTTATTTTAGCTATTTTGCTTATGTTATGGCTTAGGAATAAAGGAAGATTTTTAGGATGATGTTTTGAGAGGGAAACTTTATGAATCAATTATGGGGATATATTATGTTAATATTATGCTTTTCAACAATTGTTGTTAATGGTTTTGCAGAAAGTTCAAATACAGAGCCTATAAGAACAGTTTTAGATAACGGTATGGTAGTCATTGCCAAAGAAAATCATGCAGCACCAGTTGTCAGTCTTTATGTTTTCATTAGAGCAGGAAGCATCTATGAACGTGAATATTTGGGTAGAGGCATATCGCATAACTTGGAACATTTGTTACATGGGTCAGGCACAAAAAATCGCACAAAGGAACAGATAAATCAAATCATTGAAGAAATCGGCAATGTATCAAATGCACACACTACAAAAGATCACACAGCATATTATATCACAACAGCGAGTTCATATTTTGACATCGCCTTAGATATCCTATCAGATAACATTCAAAATGCTGAATTTCCTCAATCAGAAGTTGATTCAGAACGTGGGGTTATTCTAAACGAAATAAATATGAACAAAGATGACCCAGATCGTCAGATATATGAAGTTTTCTCATCTACTATCTTCAAAGATCATCCTATCTCAATCCCAACGATAGGGTATCGTGAATTGTTTGAAAAGACAACTCGTGATGATATTATCAACTATTATAAGCGAATGTATGTCCCAAATAATATGGTCTTTGTTGTTGTCGGTGATATTGATGCACAGGAAGCTATAAATAAGGTCAAAGATTCTTTTAAAGACTTTAAGCGAGGACCGATACCAGACCTCAGTTTACCACCTTTAATGGGGCAGGTTTCCAAGAGATATGCTGAACGGGAGATGGACGTCCAAGTAGCGTATATGATGATGGGATTTCCTACTGTTAGCCTATCACACAGGGATTTATTTCCTCTTGATGTATTGGCAGTTATAGTCGGTGAGGGCAGAAGTTCAAGGTTTTATAAAAAGATAAAAGATGAAAAGCAGTTAGTTTATGCTATCTCTGCTTATTCTTATACCCCTTCTTATGATCCCGGAGGGTATTTTGGAATTTCAGCAGTCCTTGATCCGAGCAATTTAGAAAAGGCACAATCTGCTATCTTAGAAGAGCTATATAAACTTAAAACAGAGCCAGTATCAGATGAAGAGCTTGAAAAAGCTAAAAGGCTTAAAGAGAGTGAGTATGTGTTTTCACAACAGACAGTTGAAGATCAGGCACAACAACTTGGTTCGGATGAGTTAGCCACTGGTGATATGAATTTCACAGAAAAAAGATATTTAGAAGGTATAAGGGCAGTTACAAAAGAGGATATTATCAGAGTTGCAAACGAATACTTTGATGATAATAAACTGAATATCGGCGTAATCAAGCCAATGTCTGAGAAAGCAGAGGAATCAAAATCAAAACAAGAGAAAACTTCAGAGGAATCTGTGAAAAAATTCATAATAAACAAAGTCACAGACCCGACAAGCCCTAAGATAGAGGGCATAACGTTATTGGTCAAAGAGAACCGTAACATACCAATAGTTTCAATGAACGCAATTTTTCTCGGCGGAGTGCGGTTTGAAAATGAAAATAACAATGGCATCTGTAAATTTATGAATGATATGATGATAAAAGGCACTAAAAACCGTTCTGCTCAGCAGATAGCAGAGGAATTAGAATCAATCGGCGGAGATATAGGCACGCTAAGCGGAAATAATAGTTTTAGTGTATCAGTAAGCGTGTTAAAGCGTGATTTTGATAAGGGATTAGATATTCTTGCCGACGTGATTATGAACCCATCTTTTGACCAAAATGAGATAGAAAAGAAACGTAAAGAATTCCTCGCTGCGATCAAACAGCAGGAAGATGATCCTTTTTCATTAGCAGGGAAACTGTTTCGTCAGACAATTTTCAAAACTCATCCATATAGGTTCACTACTATTGGCTCAACAGAGACTATCAGTAAAATTAAGCGCGATGACTTAGTGGAATTTTATCAAAGATATTGTCTGCCAAATAATATGGTGCTTGCCATTTTCGGCGATATAGATGCCAATGAAGTTTATACAAAAGTTGAGAAGGCATTCGCTGATTTTAAATACAAAAATTTAGAACTGCCGAAGATACCAGTTGAAGAACCGATCACATCTATAAGAAATGTTGAAGCACAAAAGGATATAAGACAAGCTGTTCTTTTCATAGGATTTCATGGGATAACCGTCTCTGATCCTGATAGATATGCGGTTGAGGTTATGGATGCTGTTTTGTCAGGTGTAAGCTCTCCCGGCGGAAGGTTGCATGAACGGCTTAGGTCTAACCAATTAGTATATGTTGTCCACGCATATAATCAATCTGGTCTTGACCCTGGGGTATTCGCTATCTATGCAGCAACTACACCTGATAAACTGGACACTGTAATGAATATCATTAAAGAAGAAATAGAAAGTTTAAAGAATGAATTAATATCTGATGATGAGTTAGAACGAGGAAAAAGGATGTGCATATCAAATAAACTGGTAGGCTTGCAGACGAACTCAGATCAGGCTTTCACTATGGGACTTGATGAACTCTA
>DTPJ01000007.1 GCA_011334435.1 Candidatus Poribacteria bacterium
AATAACAGCATCAAAATTGCCTTTTATCACTCTTGCGTCTATCACTGCCAGAGGGACATTGAAACCGAAATCCTTTATATTTTTCATAGAAGCCCATATCATAAGTGGGTTAATATCACATCCAAAGGTTTTAATGCCGATGCTTGCTGATTCAATAAGCAAAGTTCCAGAACCGCAACAGGGGTCTATTATTTTATCCCCGGGTTTAGCAACCAAATTTACAACCGCTCTGGCAAGTCTTGTTGGCAATGCACTGGAATAATGTTGAATTTTCTGCGAGTGTGCCATCCACGAACCATCAGACTTTGATAAAATTTCACCTAACCATATATTTTTGTCAGTTACGACAACAAGAAATTCTTTTTTGGGATTATTCAGGTCTGGTTTGCCTTCTATACGCAATCCAACTTCCCGCATTATCTCTTGCTGATTGACTTTTAATCTATGCGGTATTTTTATGACACTTACACGAAATTGATCTGATTTAACATTAGCTTCACCTAATTTTGTATAAAGACTTGGCAAATCTTCGCTTTTAGATATGATCTTCATACAAAGCTTGACATAAGCAGACCTAGATACATCAACATAGTCTTTACAATCACTTTGCGAATTATCACCTCTTATAGCAATACCATTTTCGTCAGGATATACTCCTGTAATAGCATAGCTTTCTGCCTTTATCAGTTCCCTCTCTGGATCAGATCGGCTTGTTATGTATAAATACATAGGCAGTTAAAAATTTCATAAAAACCCGTTACATTTTAATTAATAGCTTTTCCTTGCCACTATACTTATGTATAGACCAAATCTGGGAAAAAGCGTTCCCATTATGCGGCCTCGTGTTGATAACGCTTCACAGAGGCTTATGATTTTAAAGTCGTTTGATTTCAGAAACTTTTCAATATCAATAGGACTGGCGTAATAAGCACTGTCGGAATCTCCGCCGAATATAGCTTTATCAAGATCGGGTTTTCTTTGAATGAAATCAACCTTCTTTGAAAGTCGCTTTTTCATAGATAGGACGAAATTGTCCCAACCCCATCTTATCGCCTGTCCCAAAGTTTCTGCCCAAACATATCTACCCTTTTTGCCTTTAGCCATATTTACAATGTCAATGAGAGACCAAAACGGCGAACATAAGTTAGGTCCCATTATAACAAGAATTCCGCCTTTTTTCAAAACCCTTATCATTTCAAGCAAAGATTTTTGAGCATCGGTAACATGTTCTATAAGTTCATTTGAGCATACAACATCAAAAGATTCATTAATAAAAGGCAAATCAAGGACATCACATACACAATAATTTAAGTTTTCATTTTGGAATTTCGCTGAATCTGATAAGAAAAAATATGAAATATCCGTTCCTATTACATCATAACCATATTCATTGAGCATTTTTGATGATAAACCATTTCCAGCCCCAAGGTCAAGTATTTTTGAATCAGGTTTAGCATACTTGACGACTACGTCAATATATGTTTTCAGATATTCTCTGTTATGAGCGGATAAGAGCTTTTTATAATCTTCTGATGTCTCGTAGAATTGCTTTAATTTTTCTTTTTCTTCTGTCTTTATTTCCATATTTACTCTATTGCTTTTATTTTTTCCTCAAATTCTTCAATTGATTCACATTTTATTGCTTCTCGGTGAATTTCTCTAAGAATATCTATTTTCATAATATTGTTTATAGCGTTAACAATGTTCTTGGGGATTACTTTAAATTTCAATTCTAAAGTTTCAATTACAGCTTCTTTCAATCCTTCTTTTAATCCTTCTTCTCTTCCTTCCTCAATTAGAGCTTGGGCAATCGTTCTTCCCATTTTATTCACCTTTTCGCTTTGCAGTTATTAGCAATAACCCGCGAAGATTATCTGGTGTTTCAAGTAACCAACGAATAGAACGATCGGGAAATTCCCGAATTATATTAATTAACTCTTTTTGATCTATCATAAATCTACCTCAGAACAATCATCTTTCGGGTAGCATGGAAATCTCCCGTGTATATGCTATAAAAGTAAATTCCGCTTGCAACTGATATGCCAGATTTATCCTTTCCATCCCAATAAACTGCTCTATCACAATTTGTGTATATTCCAGCAGGTTTGTATCCAAGGTTAAACTCGCGGATCAAATCACCATTTGCACTGAATATTTTTATTACAACCTCGCTACCATCTTTTAACTGATATGGTATCCACGTTTCTGGATTGAATGGATTTGGAAAATTTTGAAATAGTCCATTCTGATCTACCGTCATATTATAAGGCATAAATTCCCCATTAATAACTTTCGGCATTAATGGCTTTCCACTTGAATTATAAAGATTAACATCGGATAAGTCAATCGGTGAAAAGTTATTGTCAATCACATCAAAGCTAATTACCGCTAACACTTTCTGATTTATCATTTTGGGACTGGCAAACGCTATCCTCAAATTTCCTGATTTTATGAGATTCCACGAAAAAATATTATCAGATAAAACATCATTGACTTTAAGGACAGAACCATTAAAGCTAATGGATATATCTCCGCCAGCGACTTCATTTATATTATTTACCATTATAGGCACTAAAACGTTTTTTCTTAAAATGCCTTGAATTTTATCAATTGAAACAGTGATGTTATCAGTTTTAATATTGTCTTTGGGGGGCGCACCTGCACCAACTGCGATTTGAAGTATCTTTATAGCATCATTAACTTTGATTTCGCCATCTTCAATTACATCTGCACTGCATTTTTGTGTATCTGTCAGTGTTTTTAGATTGACTATGAATTGTAAAACTAACATCGCATCTTTTGAATTTACAACACCATTGCCATCAACATCGCCTTTACGACATACTCCTATCAATTTTATATCTATTGATTTAGTTTTATTTAATGCAGTTGCAGTTATAGTCTCAGTTCCCGCTTGATTTGAGGCTGTATAAATGGTTGTATATGTGCCATCTCCGTTATCTTTTATATCACTACTGATGTTTCCTTGCCCTTTTGTTACTTTTATATCAATATCTTTCCCAATTAACGGCTCTCCGAACATTCCCTTCAAGGTTAAGGTTACAGTCGCAGTTGATTTTCCATCTGCATAAAGAATATCAGGCTCTATCTTTAATAAAAAGTTGGGGCTACTGATTATCTGTGCATAAATATCTCCTGCGCTGACAATTTTATTTCTATTATCACTCCATACCACAAGATAATCATTCTCAACGTTGTTGAATACTATCTTTGGGTAATCCTGATCTTCTAATGCAGTTGATATGGCAAAATTACCTCCGATCAGTTGTCCTGTTTGGGATAATTTTTGACCGTAAATATCTAAATTTGCCCCTCTTGCATCATCCCAGACGATCAGATATTCCTTATCTTCGCTATTATATGCGACATCTGGATTGCTTTGTTTTCCATAAGCAGAACATAAGATTATAGCATCATCTTCCATTATTCCATTATTTTTAACCAAACGACCGTATATATTCATTGATGAAAGTGTTTTTCCCTGTGTCCAAACGATGAGATATTCATTTCTTGTGCTATTGTAAGCCACACTCGGAAGTTGCTTATAATCATTATCATTGATGTCAGAAATAGGTATATCACCGCTTATCAATTGACCAAGACCTGTTATTCTTTTGCAATATATATCAACATATTTAACATTATTGATGCTATTTCTTTCATCTTGCCAGACTACAAGAAATTCATTGTCATTGCTATTATATGATATTACAGGATTATATTGATTATAAGATTCAGTGACTATGGGAAATTTACTTCCTTGAAGTGTCCCATCTCTTGATAATATTTGTCCATAAATATCTGATTTATTTTGAGAGATATCCCCTTCGTCCCAAACAACAAGGTATTTGTTATCTCTACTGTTATATGCCAAAGACGATATATATGATTTTGCTGGATTTGCTATATTAATCTTAC
>DTPJ01000735.1 GCA_011334435.1 Candidatus Poribacteria bacterium
CTCGGAATATTTAAACTGGTAATTCTGAGATGCTATCCGAAACCAGTATTTATCAAGGTTTGAATTAAGTGTTTATATGAAAATGCTCATTAGATAAAGCAAAATGCCACCTATGAAAAAGTTTGTCACCTATGAAAAAGTTTGTCATTCCTGCCCCTACTTTCACAGGGACAAGCTTCGCAGGGGTAAACTGCATCAGGAATCCATATCATCTTCCTGTCATTCCTGCGGAAGCAGGAATCCATTCCTTTGTAATGATTTTTCTGGATTCCCGTTTTCACGGGAATGACAAATGTGGAGCATTTTCATTTTTATATGGCTTTCTAATCCTTATGATAATTGGATTTAACTGGTTTTCAGAATTCTCAGTTAAATTTCTGTTGATCTGTTGCAAGCAAAAGGGAGGGATAAGTAAAGGGAAAAATTTTGTTTTGGATAACAGTCAACCTGATTGGTTTTTACTGTTGACCAAAAGTTGTGCTTATATTGATTGACCGAATTAGTTTTAACGATTTTATAAAGATTCCCCTTTATTCCTTTTCAATGGGGGGAAGTCATCAAAGCCTCCCTTTGAAAAAGGCACAAAAAGTCTCCCTTTGGAAGAGACACAAAAAGTCTCCCTTTGAAAAAGGCACAAAAAGTCTCCCTTTGGAAGAGATCATAAAAGTCTCCCTTTGAAAAAGGGAGATTTAGAGGGATTTATAAGGGTTTTACAAGTCAAATAACTAATTCGGTTAAACAACAATTTACAAACATCTAACAAAAGGAGAGAACGTCAATGTTAAACAACGTTAAATTAGGACAAAAATTAATCGGCGGATTTGTCTTTGTCGCTTTAATTACCGCGGCGGTGGGAATTATTGGCTATAAAAGTATAAAAGAGATTGGAGATGTTCGGTTGCCAAGTGTTTATGGACTTGGGTTAATACAATCTGCTATAAATAACTTAAGAATGGCAGAAAGAACAAAGCTAATCCCTAATCTTGACAGTGAAAATCTTCGTAATCAAGAACAAAGGATTGCGGAAAGTTGGAGAGAATTAGAAAAAGGATGGAAAATTTATGAACCACTTCCACAGACAAAAGAAGAAGCTGTTGTATGGAAAAACTTTGTCACAGTATATAACCATTGGAAAGAACATTATGATGAAACCGACAGATTAACAGATAGCGGAAAATTACAGGAAGCCCAAAATTTATCTTTTACAGATGGAAGGGAAGCTTATAATGAACTCCAAAAATTATTGTCTGAACTATCGGACATAAATAATAAAGTTTCTGATGATTCTGCAAGGTCTGGAAAGATTACCGCATTAGTTGCGACTATATTCGCATTCTTGGTTGCAGTAGCTATCGGTGTTGCCCTTACAATTTCAATTACCAGACCAATATCAAAGATGACTGACGTAGCAGAAAAAATCGCATTGGGTGATGTGGAACAGAATATAGATTATAAATCTGGTGATGAAATCGGCAAGCTTGCAAATGCCTTAAGACAAACAGTTGAGTATATCAAAGGTATTGCTAATGCCGCAGTTTCTATAAGCAAAGGGGAATTATCAATTGAAATTAAACCAAAGTCAGATCAAGATGTGCTGTCTAAGAGCTTTATCCAAGTTACAGATTCAATCAAGGCTTTGATTTCAGAAACTGGAGATCTAACAAAAGCAGCCGTTGAAGGTAAGCTTGATACTCGCGGAGATACAAAGAAATTTCAAGGCAGTTACCGTGATATTATTGAGGGAATGAACAACACCCTTGATGCGGTCATAGGACCATTGAACGTTGCAGCAGAATATGTTGATAAAATCAGCAGAGGTGATATACCGCCAAAGATTACCGATAACTACAATGGAGATTTCAATGAGATAAAGAATAACCTCAACAAGCTCATTGACAACTTTAACATATTTATATCTGAGATGGATAAACTCTATAAAGAACAATTAGCCGGTAATATTGATTACTATATAGATGACACAAAGTTCTTGGGAGTGTTCAGGCAAGCATCAGCTGGAGTGAATGAGGCGGTAAAGATACACGTTAATAATATATTGAAGATACTAGACATCATAGGCTCTTATGCAGATGGTGACTTCTCTCAGGTATTGGAAAAACTTCCCGGCAAGCAGATAATTGCAAATGAAAGAATGGATAAGATCAGAAATAACTTATTAGCTTTGATAAGTGAAGTAGAAAATCTAACATCAGCAGCCATTGATGGCAAGCTTAGCACAAGAGCAGATGTATCAAAATTCAAAGGTGACTATCTTAAAATTGTTGAGGGGATGAACAACACCCTTGATGCAGTAATAGAGCCGATAAATGAGGCAGCACAAGTATTAGCTCTTGCTGCGGATGGCGACTTGACTGCAAGAGTTAAAGGTGATTACAAAGGTCAGTTAGCTGACCTCAAAAATAGCATTAACTCTGCGTTTGAATCTCTTGAAAATACCATCTCTCAGGTTAGCGTATCATCAAATCAAGTTGCATCTGCCAGCGAACAGATAGCAACCGGCAGTCAAAGCCTTGCTGAGTCTGCATCCGAACAGGCAAGCTCGCTTGAAGAAATATCCAGTAGCCTTGAGGAATTGTCATCAATGGCAAAACAAAATGCAGATAACGCCAGTCAGGCAAAGAATCTGTCTCAGGAAGCCAGCAACTCCGCCAAAGCAGGCAATAAAGCTATGGAAGATATGACTAATGCTATCGGTAAAATCAAGGAATCATCAGATGAAACCGCTAAGATAATCAAGACCATAGATGAGATCGCATTCCAGACCAACCTTTTAGCATTGAACGCAGCAGTTGAGGCGGCAAGAGCAGGAGAGGCAGGCAAAGGTTTTGCAGTTGTGGCAGAAGAAGTGCGTAACTTAGCACAACGTAGCGCAAGCGCAGCAAAGAACACATCAGACCTGATCCAGCAAGCGACATCTAACGCAGATGAAGGCGTTAAAATATCGGAGGAAGTGGTCAAGACGTTTAATGAGATAACGCAGAATATCAATAAGGTAAACGATCTGATAGCGGAAATTTCAGCGGCAAGCACAGAACAGTCACAAGGGATAAGTCAAATCAATACAGCAGTAGCAGATATGGATAAACTGACACAATCCAACGCAGCAAATTCAGAAGAGTCATCAAGTGCAGCCCAAGAATTAAGCGCCCAAGCGGCAGAATTACAGAATCTAATATCAAGATTCAAATTAAGTGGCAACGGTCATCGTAAGACAGAGTCTTTGATTAATACAAAAACATTTAAAGCAGATAATGTGATAACGAAAAAAGAGCGAAAGAAATCAAATTTCACTGCGAAACCAGTTGAGCAAATTCCATTAGATGACTCAGAATTAGCGGAGTTTTAAAAAAAGAGCGTCCCTAACGGGATTTGAACCCGTGTTACCGGCTTGAAAGGCCGATGTCCTAGACCAGGCTAGACGATAGGGACGCAAGAGGTATTTATTAGTAATCAGGGATCAGTGATAAGTTGTAAATGGACTAATCACAGATCACTGATTACTGATCACTGATCCCTGATCACTGATTACAGAATTGGTGAGGCGTGGGGGGATCGAACCTCCGACCACCTGATTAAAAGTCAGGTGCTCTACCAACTGAGCTAACGCCCCAAAAGCGAACAAAAAATATACACGATTTTTGCTAATTTGTCAATGCTAAATTCTGAGATCAGACATTAGTTCGGACATTTTCTAGGATAAGTGAAAATAATACTTTCTGCTAAAATTAAATTTTTCCAAACACTTCAAAAATCCCCCTTTATCCCCCTTTTTCAAAGGGGGAAAATAAAAAGCCATTTTTTCAAAGAGGGGATTCCTAAAAGTCTCCCTTTGGAAAAGGGAGATTTAGAGGGATTTCCCTAGATAATTTAATTAGATAATAAATTGTCCGAACTCATGTCCGATCTTCAG
>DTPJ01000738.1 GCA_011334435.1 Candidatus Poribacteria bacterium
AAGGGTATATACCAACTTATTTAGCAATTATTATTAAAAAACCACCTCCTGTAACAAGAACATATACATTCCGAACATTATGAACTATCATTTTTTGTCCAGACCAACTGTTATAAATTTGAGCAACTTTTTAGTGTCAAGAAGGGGGAAGTATCATTGTATTATATCTTTCTTGCACTAAGCTTCTTTTTTGCCAAAGAAAACCTTGATAGGAATAAGTAACCCCACTAAGAATATCACTATACCGATAGCCATTAGAAGGCTATTCAGTCCATCGCCGATGACCAGAGAATATATTAATCCCCAAAGCCATGCGATGCCACCTACAACCAGAAAACCATACCAAGCCCATTTCTGAGATTTTTGGAAGCCAACAAACAAGAAAAAGAAGCCCGCTATTACTGTGGTCAGCGCATATAATCCCACATTTCTTTGCCTCTCTGACAATGCTTTCAAATAATCAGCGTCTTGAATGCTATCAAGAGCTTTTCCAGTTATGGCAGTAAAGGTGCTTCTCACCATCGCCTTTGGTGCAATAATACTTGCCAATGAATACACACCAGTATAGACAAGCATAACTATAAGAATGATAACAGCACCTTTTAACATGGCACATCCACTCCTTTTGAACAATTCTAAAAATGACTACTCCCCCTTCTATGCTTGATTTAGTTTTATCTTTTTGCCATTTATTCAAAAATCCCGATATTATAAACTATCATTCAAATTATCCTATGATTTTTTACCCAATCTGACGAAGGTTATGAAAGTCTCCTTTGGCGGTGTTATAGAGCTTCTTATCAGATGTCCAAAACTCGCAGCCCAACATTTCAGCAGAGGCTAAATAAAAAGCGTCATAAGCGGTGGGAAGATTATAACGAGAAGCTATATCATAGGCGCGAAGGGAAAGTTCAGAATGGTCAAAAAACTCAATGTCCAGAGATGAAAATGTTTCCAAAGAACGTCTTGCATCTTCATAAGACATTATTCCATGAAAAACCTTCCTACGTAATGCCGAAGTTACCTCATAATCAAGCAATGAGGGTGCTACCACTTGTACATCTTCTCGCATCCATTTAGTCCAAAGTTCTAATACTTTCTGACTTTGGGCTTCTGAGGTAACAAGAGAGATGATAATACTGGCATCAACGCAGACCAGTGATCTCTGCATCACGTTCCTCCCTCATATCTCGGATTTCATCGGCACAATGTGTCATTTCGCCATATTTTTTCCTAAGGTCTTCTTGGATTGCCTGAAGTTGATTGACACTTTCTAACCTTTGACGCCTTCGTATCTCACGCATTGTAGCAGAAACGACAAACGCTGATCGGTCGCCTGATGGGATATTTCGTTTAATCTCTTCCCAGGACTCTTTTGGAAAGACCAAAGTAACCCTTATCTTATCAGTCATACATACCTCCTATAAATACTAAATATACATATATAATTTTAACACTCTTACTAAGTTTTGTCAAAATCTAATACATTTAAGTTTCAGAAATTTTCTTGACTTTTTCAAGCTATCTGCTAAGATTATATTTAGATTAAAAGGCTTGTTATTAAACACTCTGGAATTTCTGAAAACGTTATCTTATGCAAAAAAGTGAAGGAGAACTATATGTCAAATATCTGCATTATATCTGTGGTGATAGTTTTGATCTGGTATTGTCCGCAATCTTTTGCGAAGATATTATACCAAGAGGATTTTGAAAAGGAGACCATAGGCAGAGAACCGATTAGCCTTGAGAAGATGGAAACTCCTATTAACAGGGCAACTGCAAGAATAGAAGTTGCTGATGACCCTGAAAAGCAGACCGGTAAAGTAGCCCAAATTTTCACATTTGCCCTTTATGTCCCCAAAATTGCTGAAAGGGATAATTGGACTAATTGGTATTGGGAATGGGATTGGCGTTGGGATACTGCTAGCAATCCCGGAAACGCATATAGAATCAAAGATGGCTCAAACTTCTTTCATTTCACTCCCAGAAGTGATGGTATGACTATCAAATTCTATATCTATAACAACGGTAATTGGGTGGAAAAGGCTTCTGCTGAGTATCAACTTAAGCTTAATAAATGGTATAGATTTCAACAGATAATGCAAGGCGATTATCATGCTGTCAAAATAAAAGAGAGAATAGATAACACACCTTTTGATAAGATTAAACCTGCCATAGAGATGAACGATGGAACGTTCAAAAAAGGTGCAATGGGAGGTTGGGGAACGGACAACGGATCCACTTGGATAGATAACATCATAATATATGAGAATCCAAGAGATGTCTTATCAGTTAGCTCCGAAGGTAAATTGCCTATTACATGGGGGATACTGAAAAAGAAGTAATGATTCATCTCAAGTTACTGTGAAAATACAATTTGGGGATATGCAAAATGAAACACATAAAAGCAGTGGATACTGTCAAATTGGCGATAAGCATCGGCGTGTGCCTCGCTGCTGGCTTCATCGGTTCGATATTTACAAATGCTTCTATTCCAACGTGGTATATGACCCTTGAAAAGCCATCTTTTAACCCGCCAAACTGGTTGTTTGGTCCGGTTTGGACAGCATTGTATATACTAATGGGGATAGCCGCTTTTCTAGTATGGAGAGCGGGATTAGGTGAACCAAAGGCACGAACCGCTCTAATTATATTCATTATACAGTTGATTCTCAACGTTCTCTGGTCAGTAGCTTTCTTTGGATTCAGATCACCTATTGCTGGTCTCGTTGTGATTGTAATCTTGTGGGTCGCTATATTGTTAACTATATTAAGTTTCGTGAAGGTATCAATTATAGCGGGTATCCTACTTATCCCTTATATCCTATGGGTAAGTTTCGCAAGTATTCTGAATGCTGCGATATATGTTCTTAGCCTATGATGAGTGGTTAGCTACAACCTTCAGATCAATCTTCTTTCTTTCGCTTGTCTTTTAAGCTCTTCTGGTGGAAAATGTGCTATGGGGATGTCATACTCTAACATCAGTTCCATAAAATCCCATCTTGCCATCCCTAATATTTCAGCCGCTTTTCCTGAGGACAGTTTCCCCTTTTTTACGAGATCCAAAACGCTCAATTTTCTAACAGATCTTTTGAGTTCCTCTTCTCCATAAAGTTCAACAACTTCTTCTGGAAATTCTATGTTTATGGTTTTCAATGCGTTCACCTTAGGCAAAAATATATTGGCAAAAGTCAGTGTCTTCGCTTCTTTAGCGGAGCCCATTCGTAAACGTCAATGATAAAATTCCGCATGTAATGACCCTTTGATTTAGCAGACATCAATTCTTCATATACTTCAGGAGGAACGTCATAGTATTGGAAAGCCTTGCCACTGTTGAAGACCACTTCCAGAGTCTGCGTATCGGGATCATAACCTACGGCATGGATCATACTGGATTCAACGGTTGTTAGTTTCATTGGTTATCTCCTAACTACACATTGCAGAGATTAAATTTTCGATAGGGTAGTTTATCTCTCTACCTACTGAGTTATCAATAGAAAACTATTCTTTTCTCGGACTCGTCAATAGTTTTATATAAGTTTCCAATCTGCATTAATTATAAATACTGATCCTCTTTCCAGATGTTATTTATTCTCTGCAGAGAGGAAATTTACACAGAATTTATATGCCACTTTATTTTTGCTTTTTAATTGCACCCCACGTGCTAGTCAAACTCATAGATGATGGTTCTACAGATATAACATTCGCCAAACCGTTCATCAGGGTTTTGATGCCAGCTTCGTCCAGAGCGACTTTAAGTATGCAGACTTCATCAATAGTGCCCTTCAGATTATATCTTCCTTTAATCTCTCCCCCGACGTTTAGAGCGCCATTATGCATAATAGGTGGACCAGCAAAAGCCTGCTCTGCATCTTTAACTGCATCTACGTATCCTCTCAATGTAGTGCCATCATAGGTCATTGCAACA
>DTPJ01000417.1 GCA_011334435.1 Candidatus Poribacteria bacterium
AGAGACCCAATGGATTTTGCCTTCTAAAAGGATTAGTATTTTCTTTCTCCGATCTACTGGTGACAAATTTATTGTTGACAAACTTTTTCATAGGTGACAAATTTTTTCATAGTAGTTTTCCAAAGTCCATGTTTCAAACAGCACCATAGGTCTTTCTGCATGAAGGTCTTTTAATGCTGTCCATAGACGTTTACGTTCTTCCATTATCGGTTGCGTCGCCAAATCCATCCAGCGATTAGCTAAGCTTCTTAGAATTTCTCTATCTCTAATGTTCATTTTATATCCCCACAATAAAATTTACCAATCTTGTTATCCATTACGAGATTCTTTCAAGAGCTCTCGCCTTAGCATATCTAATGCAGATTGAGATGCCCAACGTTTTATCCCTGTGCGGTCACCGACAAATCGGAACTCTTTGCTATAAACTTTATCTTTTGATGATAATCCGATATAGACCAATCCGACAGGTTTTTCAGAAGTAGCACCCGTAGGACCTGCGATACCTGTTATTCCAATACCATAATCTGATTTTGCCAATTTCCTGACGCCAGACGCCATTTGCTCTGCAACTGTTGCACTGACAGCACCATATCTATCTATATCATCTTTTGAAACCGCTAACAAGTCAATCTTTAACTGGTTACTATAAGCTATAACTCCGCCGAGAAAATAGTCTGAACTGCCAGAGATGTCTGTTATTCGGTCAGAGACAAGCCCACCTGTGCAAGATTCTGCTAATGCGACGGTTTTATGGTTATCTACTAGCATTTTGCCGACAACCTGTTCAATTATTTGGTTATCCTCACCGAAGACATTATCTCCAAGCTTAGCTTTAACTTTTTGTGCAACGTCGTTTATCATTTGATATGCTTCATCAGTATTAGATGCTTTCGCAGTGATCCTGACGGTGACTTCCCCTGGGGAGCATAAGAACGCTATTGTAGGATTGCTTAACGATTCAACGATGTCATTTATCTCATTAGCGACTGTTGATTCTCCCATACCAGCAACTTTGATAACTTTGGATTTTATAACGACATTGCCAACTTTTTCAGCTATCCATGGGAAAACCCTATCTTCACACATCTTTTTCATTTCACGAGGGACACCGGGCATAGCGATAATCCATTTTCCATCTGCTTCAACTATGAGACCCGGGGCAGAACCTATAAGATTAGGGATCACCTGACATCCACTTGATATGACATAAGCCTGACGACGGTGCATAGGGAGCATGTGAAACTTTGTCCGCTTGAAATGTTCCTCAATTTGTGCCATAACGTTAGGGTCAAACACAAGTTCACGACCTAATGCTTCTGCGATGCCCTCTCTTGTTATGTCATCAAACGTTGGACCGAGTCCGCCTGTTATGATAATCAGGTCTGAACGGCTTAAAGCATGTTTGATAGCGTCTTTGATCCGATCAAGGTTATCACCGACAACACTGCTATAATAGAGATCAACTCCTAAGTTGGCGAGATTTTCACCGAGATATACTGCGTTTGTATTGACGATTTGACCTAAAAGTAATTCTGTTCCGACGAATATCAATTCACATTTCATAGGCTTAATCCCCCGCGAAATCTATTATTGTTGAATTTTTAACCTTTGACCAACTATATATCCTTAAACTGCGGAAGATATTTCTTTGATGCATTTAGCAACTCATCAAGCATCTGTTCAGCTTTTTCAGGCAATATCGCCATCTCATCAAGCAATAAAGCCTGAAGTGCGAGATTTTTATCGCCCTTGACGCCAGCATCTGCGACCAACTCTTGCCATGCTATTCGCTTTTCCAAAAGACCTTTCAGTGACATTGGCGCATCGCCGATATAGATACCTCTAACTCCGCAAGAGTCTGTCACCGCTTCTATTTCAAGGTTTGCGTAACTTGGCAAGTTTGGAACAGCCCCTTTGTTTGCAATATTGACGATCTGAACCTGTCGTCTTCCAACAGCAATGGCTTCCATTAAAGAGCCTAATCCTTCTCCAATAAGCGGATCAGATAACGTCCCTGGAAGTTGAATATTTTTGAGATTTTCGGCAAGTTCTTTAAGATATTTATCTCTCTGTGCTTTCGCTTCTTCTTGTGTAATTGTCGCCTTTAACATCTGTTCATATTGTTCGTATTTTTCTTTAATTTCATGTGCAAATCCATAAGGCATGTCTTCTGGTTTAGAAAGCCTTGCGTTAAATGGATAAAACTCAAAGGCATGATCATCAGGCGGATAGACTATAACATGACCATATATTTGTGATAACTTATGAGTCATCAATTCCCCAGAGGGATTCTGCCGTTCTGCAAGCATTTTTTTCACTTTTGGATATATGTCCTCGCCCTTGTGATATATCCTTGTAAACCAATGATAATGGTTTGTGCCTATCCATTGACAATCAAGCTCATGCGGTGTCACTCCAAGCATATTAGCAATTCTCATAATTCCTATCTGGACACCGTGACATATACCTATGACCTGTCTTATATTGGAATATTTCTCCATTGCCCTACAAAGCACCGCCATAGGGTTTGAATGATTGAGAAATATAACATTAGGACATCGCTTTTCCATCTCTTTGCAGATGTTTATATAAGCGGGAATGCTTCTAAGAGCCATCATCATACCAGCAGGACCGCCTGTATCGCCGACAACTTGATATATGCCATATTTAGCGGGAATGAGAATATCATTTATATGTGCAGGCGTGCCATAAACTCTACCTATTGACTCTCCTGCTCCGCCGATAGCTGATACAGCGAAATCTGCCCCATCTATGGCGTCGTCAAGCGTTTTGCATGAACGGACTTTCATATCAGTTCCGCTTTCTTTGGCAAGTCCTCTGCCATGTTCAGCCATTATCTCTGATTTTTCTAAATCTATATCATAAAGCGTTATCTCGCTTCCTGCTAAACCTTTTGCTAGGACTATATCGCCAAGTGTGCGGGCAAAATATCCGCTTCCACTACCAAGGCATACTATCTTTTTACTAGGCATTTTTTCTCCTTTCATCTACTATTAAAATGGGACACGAATATCATATTTTCCGGGCTTTGTGACTGGTAAAGCTCCGCCATCTATCATAAGCTCCAATGGAGATGCTTTCGTTTGCAATGGCAGATAGACGACATCGTGTATGCGAAGCGATTCATATATAGCCATCATAATCTCTAAATCAGCTCGTGCATGACGGGCGGCGCCTCGGTGTTCTTCAATTCTGCCCTCAATCCATGCGATAAGCTCAGAAACCTGACCGGGACTTACATCTGCGGGTGCAGACCAGCCTTCCTGCATAACTAAATCTTTTTTGACGACTACATCACCGGGCTTTATCTCTCGCCATCCTGCCTGATCGCCGTTCATAAGATAAATAGTATTGTTGACAATCTTGATAGCACCTTCTGTGCCGTAAACGTCTGGACCGATATGTGCTGGTTTTGGCAGATCGCTTTCAATTACAAGTCTTGCACCATTTTTAAAGCAAACAAGCCCCATACAAAGGTCTTCTATGCGAACCCTTCGCTCCCATTTGTCACTATGACGTGAGACCTGTCCAATAACCCATTCTGCTTCTGGATCGCCGAGAACATAACGTGCATAGTCAATAGCATGTGTGCCATTATTAAGCAAGCCATCACTAGATCGGCGGAATAACGCAGTCGGTTCGCCAATAGCACCTGAACGGACTAATTCACGGACTTTTGTATTTACTGGACTAAATCGCCCTTGATGACCGATAATCAGCTTTGTTCCATTGGCTGACGCTGATTCAATCATCGCATCTGCATCGCCAAGATTTGTAGCGATAGGCTTCTCGCATAAAACGCCCTTTACACCTGCATTACAGGCGTCTATTGTGATATTAGCGTGTGATCCGTGCCAAGTGCAAACGCTTACAATATCGGGCTTTTCTTTTTCAAGCAT
>DTPJ01000134.1 GCA_011334435.1 Candidatus Poribacteria bacterium
ACTTTCAGGAAAAACTCCGTCTCAGAACGAGGGAATAACTCAACTTTTGGCTGTCCTGTCACTTGAAGATAAAGACGGTCATCTTCCTTTGTAATCATTGCCGGCGTTCCATTTAGATCATATTCGCCCACATAAGTATCAAGAATCTTGGGATCAACCTTAATGGATGTTTCCTCTTTGAGTTTAGGGGCTTTTAATATTCTGCCCGATTGACGATGTAATATGTGCGTAACTTTTCCGCTTTCGTCTCTGACAAACGTTGCCTGAGCATCAACTACTTTCCATAAAAACTCATCTTCGGATTTTGGAAATATTTCAAATTCAGATTGACCAGCCAATTGTGCGAATAATCTGTCTCCATCACGTCTTATCGTCATTACAGCCCCACCATAATCATATCGCCCAACATAATCGTCATACTTAGTTTTGTCAACCTTGCTTGATTCCATTGGTTTCATATCTTCCCAGAAAAATATCTCTGCTATTTTTTCAGCAAGTTCGTTCGCACCCATACCTGATGCAGGAGGCAGACAGTTTTGAAGGACAACAACAGTCGCATTAATATCAGGGTATCGTCTCAGATCAGTATTGAATCCATTTAACCCGCCTCCATGCCATAAAATTCTCAAACCTCTATTCTCGGAGATCATCCAACCGTATCCATACTTGCCACCCGTTTCTGACTCTGTGCCATCGTTCAATTTTACAGGTGTGAATGCTAAGTCAAGACTATGTTTGCTAAGGACCTTGCCATTAAAAATTCCCTCATTCCAAAGGTAAAGATCACCAACGGTTGAATACATTGCTCCTGCGCCGCCAGCCCTTGACATATCCCAATCAACAGCCTTTTGAAATCTCTTACTTTCATAATCATAAGAATATCCGCGGGCTTCGTTTTCCAAAATCTGCTTTGAATTATGTATCCCTGTATTCTTCATACCAAGAGGTTCAAAAAATGTGTTTTTTAGATATTCGTCAAACGATTTCCCTGATATTTTTTCAACAATATATCCAAGAAGAAAATAGCCTGAGTTGTTGTAAGACCATTTTTCACCAGGATTGAAGTTAAATTTATCATTTTTAAACGATTCAATCACTTCTTCTGGTTTAGCTTCTGTTGTTACTGATTGCAAAAAGTGTGGCTTATCTGTATAACTCTGTATGCCAGAGGTATGAGTAAGTAGATGATGGATTGTTACCTCATCGCCTCTTGGAAAATCGGGAATGAACTTTGACAACTTATCATTGACACTTAATTTGCCTTCTTCTTGGAGTTTTAGGATCGCCGATGCTGTGAATTGCTTTGTAACTGAGCCAATTCGGGACTTTGTATTAATCGTAAATGGGACATGATTTCCAATATCCGCATAACCAAAGCCTTTTTGATAGATTATCTTTCCATCTCTTGATACAAGCACCGCGGCACCGGGAGAATCCCCTTTGAATACGTTATTAAAGATAGCATCTGCCAATTTCTCTTTATCAGGCATTTTGATATTTGGGTCTGCTCCATTTTTGATCAGTAAGTTTGCTATACTTTTATTTCCGCTTATTGTAGCTCTATGTAATGGGGTCAATCCGATTTCATCAGTTGCGTTTACATCTGCGCCGTATGCCAACATCAACTCTACGTCATCTAATAAACCTTTACTTATGGAAAACATTAACTTGCTGTTTATTTCGGGCTTGCCTAATTCACGGCAGATAAATCCCCATTCGCCTTGAATATTCTGAATCTTTAATAAGATATGATTAGTGCCTTCCCGCAGATCAATCGCTATTACGTCATCATCTTTGTTTACCCCGCGACCAATCCAATTTTCATGGATCAACTTGCCATTTAGCCATATTTTAATCGCATCATCACTGCCAACTCCAAGAAGTGCCTTTCTTGCAGATGGCATATCAATTTCAGCATAAGCATAAGCGATGGCATAATTTTTCTGCCCGAATATTTTAGTAAAATTAATCGTATTATCAGTAGAATTTACGGTTTTCCATTGTAAATCCATATCGCCGATTTTGCAGGTCATCTCTGGTGTTGGTTTAATCCCTGCTTCTCCGCCACATTGAGAAAGCAAATCATCAGAAAACGCCTTCTTCTGTAATTCTTCGGTCTGGTCTTTGTCATCTTTAAAGATAGAGATCGGTCCTAAAATAAGCCATTTTTTCATAAATTCGCTAGGAATCAAGCCTTTGTAATTGGCGGAATTAAGGTTGTTTTTCATATTCATAGGTTCCCCTTTTACGTTGCTTAATCCAAAGCATAAACTAAGCGTCAAAATAAACACACAAACATAAAAAAGACAATTTCTTGATAGCATGTCTATCCCCCTTTTTGCATTGTTAATTTATTAGAACAAAATTTGACTTCAAGACGTATAGATTGCTAAAAAGGTTTAACAAAAATGATCGCACAATAATTTATGACGGATATTTTGGGCAATAGATTAAAGAAAATGCCCCAAATGGTGCAAATATTTAGCCTCTGCTTTATTATAAAGTGCCTTAAAATGGTGTGTTTATATAGTTTTTAATAGGTTTTGACACTTGGTATAATATTTGCTCTAACTAAATCGGCGGAACTACATAATACCAAAACCGTCCTTATAGTAGTCAGGAGAAATAAAGATGTATAGATACATTGCTTTATTATCAATCATCATTGTCCTTAGCGGTTGTGGATTCAAAAAGGTCTCAATATTACAACAAGAAAAGCCCGTAAAAGCAGAAGTTGTCAGAACTGCGGAATGGAAAGTTGATTTCAAAGATGTTTTCTTTGTAGATATAAATAATGGCTGGATCATAGGCGATAACGGGACAATTATCAATACTACAAACGGAGGGAAAACTTGGGAAAACCAGAACAGCGGAACAACTGCAAATCTAAACAGGATACAGTTTGTGAACAATAAAGAAGGTTGGATAGTCGGAGATAAAGGCGTTTTACTGCAAACAATAGATGGCAGAAATTGGAGATCACAAACACTTACCCAGGGAAATCTTGTTGATCTGCATTTTCCTGATAAATACAACGGTTGGGTTATTGGCGAAGCAGGAGCTTTATATTACACATTAGACGCAGGTAAGACATGGAAATTTATATCATCAGGAATTGGCGAGGCACTGCATAGCGTTTATTTCAAGAGCAAAAATGAAGGCATAATCACAGCGGAATTTGGCTTGATACTACAAACCTTAAATGGCGGAAAAAACTGGCAAATGCAAAGGATCGACACGCTTCATAGCCTTTTAGACATAAAATTCTCCAAAGATGGCAATTTAGGATGGGCTGTTGGGACAGGTGCAACTATCTTTGTAACAAAGGACGGCGGAAAAACATGGGAAAGTAAAGACGGAAAAATTCCCGATAATCACTATGCAGTTCGGAGCGTCTACTTCGTAAATGATAAGATCGGTTGGGCGGTTGCCCAAGATGGGACGATAACTCATAGCACTGATGGTGGTGAGACTTGGACATTACAGAAAACTAATACTCACAGCGACTTGATCTCTATTTATGCAATAGATCAAAACAATGTCTGGGCTGTTGGGACGAGAGGGACAATATTATATACCAAAGACGGAGGTAAAAATTGGAATATTCTATCAGAAAATACCGCTGAGCCATTAAAAGGCGTTGACATCGCACAATCTGGTAGAGGTTGGGCGGTCGGCGAAAGAGGGACAATTCTCAGAACAGATGATTCTGGCAGGACATGGCGAAGGCAGGAAAGCGGAACTGTCGCTGGATTAAACAAAATCTTCGCAATTAGCGATCAAGAAGCATGGGCGATAGGTGAATCAGGAAGCATACTTCATACGGCAGATGGCGAAAAATGGAGCGTCCAAAAAGGCAATGACTGGCTTGGATTGCACGACGTCCAATTCCTTAACAAGAAGATCGGCTGGGCGGTCGG
>DTPJ01000289.1 GCA_011334435.1 Candidatus Poribacteria bacterium
AACTAGAAATGTGGGTAAAGATTAGTTTTTCAAAGAGGAAACTTAAAAGGTTACAAAATCACATAAATAGCATCATTCAATCCGTTCAATAATAAGCCTATTTAGCGTCCTTACAACACCCTCTCCAAGTTCAAGGTTTGACTCAGTTTCAACCTGAATGCTTGAAAACTGAATATGGCTTGCATCTGCCTGAATCTGACCAAGTGTTGGCTCCATACTTACCCATCGTCCAATATAGACTTCAGGCCAAAAATGATAATAAAAGGCATCTTTATGATAAACAAGCCCTGTCGCTATCCGCGATGGAATGCCTAATGCCCGAGCAAGCCCGATGAATAGGACAGTATGTTCGCTACAATCGCCTTGTAGTTCCTTTAATGCCTGTTTTGCTGTCCCAAATCCAACCTTATAGTTTTTGTTTTTCATATTTTCATAGACCCATCTGCATATCTTCATAGATGCTATCCATGAATTTTTTTCTGAACCGACTATCTCTTTTGCTTTACTGATTATCTCTGGATCATCAGATTGAACGTATATGCTGGGCTTTAAGTATTGTGACAATTTCTCATCTTTGACAGGCAGAGGTATCGCAGTATTTTCATCAACATCTTTTAATGTTATAGTAATTGTGCCTTCATTTTTATTTCCTTTAATTGTGACTTTCTGACGATCATTATTGACAAAGGTTTTAAGTATATCTCCGTCAGGTAGAGAAACATTAGCCTTGAAATGACTAATTCCGGGAATAGGTTTCTCGCCTATCAGTTGAACATTTGTCTTTAAGACAATATCAAACTGACCTACTTCTCCCAAAGCCTCTTGCTTATTAACCTTTATGAAAGTCATTCCAAGACTGGCGGTTTCCATTTTATAGACTTCTGCGTCTTCGGTCATCCATTCCCTCGTCTTTATCCCACCCATGATGTCCATTGTATAGTCAACCGCGTAGACTTCCTTCTGCTGTCCGTTGTAATTTATTTTGTCTTTGCTGACCACTTCTGCATTGATATTTATTATATCATATAGATCAAGGCTGAAGGCTTTGATATTAAATTTATTTCCAACTTTAAGCCCTTTCCTGATCGTGAAATCCTCAATTGCCTCAGCAAAGATCGCGTCAGATGGAAGTTTTTGGTATTTTTCAGTGGTTTTGCCTTCAAGGGTTGTTTTTATCTGCACAGTGCCGTTTTTAACTGTTCCTTCAACTATCTTCTCCTGCCCAGTTTCGTTGGACTTAGAGAGAAAATATAGCGGAGTAAGGTCTTCTTTAATGTAAAACAGTTTTGTCTTTGTTAATTTTATAGAGACACCGAAACGATTTATCTCAGTAAACATGCCTGAATCTACACGGAGAACGTCTTGGTCATTGTATTTTGCCCTATCAACTTTGATGTATAGATAGCCTACTTTTACTCCCATCATATTTGCATTCATCCAGCTTTCATAAGGGAGATTTGCTGTCCATACAGTTTTGACTTCTGATGATGGGGCATTTCCACTGAATTTGAGAGTTAAAAGGAACATGATTATAGTAACAATCAGGATAATATATATATGCTTGGGAATCACTATGAGACCTCACTTCTTTTTCGGACCGATTACGCCTTCTTCTAACATAGATAACAGAGGAGAATCCTCAATATCCAATGGGAGATAAATTCTAGCACGTCTTCGGCTTGATTCATAAGTTGAAAATATCAACTCAGTTGCTTGTAATGCTTTTCTTCCGCTTAAAACAGGTTCTCGTCCAGTTTTAAGGCAATCAATAAGGTCAAGGACAGATAAAACGGTATCATCGCCCTTTGGGACATCATCAAGGTTAGGTATTTGCCAACCTGTTGAGCCTTCGTGCATTACTCTAATGGCAGGACCATTATTTACATAGACTTCAATCATGCCTTTTGTTCCTATCAACCTATTCGCACATCCTCCGCCAGTAGCCCTACCTGTGACAAGCAAACCATAGACGTTATTTTTCCATTTCACATAAGATAAGCCATCAGTTTCAAGTGGTATTCCAAATGCTTTATGATCTTCTTCCCAGTTGATTTGACCAATAACCCATTCCGCTGGTTCATCATTGTTATAAAAGAAGAACATATCAAACCAATGCGTCCCCCAATCAAACAGGTTGGAACAATATCCCTCTACACGGTGAAGTTGTCCTATTGTCCCATCGTTTGCTAATTGCTTTGCTTTGACAAACGGTCCTCCAAACCTGCGTTGATGACAGAATGTGATCATGACATTTTTATCAACACATGCTTGGTAGATTTTCTTAGACTCTCCCCATGTTGGAGCCATAGGTTTCTCTGCATGGATAGCTTTGACGCCAGCATTGACGCTGTCAATTATTATTTGATAATGCAATCCCGTCCAAACACAGACGCTAACTATGTCAGGCTTTTCTTTTTCCAGCATTTCTTTGTAATCAGAATAAACGCCAGATTCAGGGATATTATGATTTTTGGCTAATTCAAGTGCGTTTTCTCTTTTAGGATCGGCACATGCAACGATTTTAACATCCTTTGAAGCGGAATATCCGTTAGCATGACTTCGTCCTCTTCCACCACAACCGATGATCCCAACCTTGAATATAGACATGACATTATCCTTTCATTTGATTGTTATTAAAGTTTAGATAAATGACCTATTCAGCAGGAAAACATCAGAAACGGATCGTAAAAGATACCCTATGTGTCCCGCCAAGGTCGCCATAAGGGACAAACGCATAATCAACCTGATAACCAGAGGAATCATAACCAAAGCCAGCAGAAAGCCCAGAAGGAAAATCAAATCCCGTTCCTGTGCGATATCCGCCTCTTAGCGATATACCATTACTGAAACGATATTCTACGCCTGTTCTAACATTAATAGAGTCATCGTTAGGAAAATACAGATCAAAAACAATTGTCATTGTGTTTGGTGATGATTTTTCCTTCTGAGGTTCATTTCCTGACTGATTTTTTTCGTTGTTTTCAAGCTTTTTCTCGGTTTTCATCTGAACTTTATATGATGAACCCATAGCAAAAGCGAAAGGCAAAGGATCGTTATCAGTGATAAATGCTTTTGTCTGATTGCCAATATTTTGCAAGCATCCACCGACAGTCAGCCCCGGCACTTTTGTAACAGTATAAATCCCTCCTAAATCAATAGCTATAGCTTGTGATGTTTTATCACTGATCCTTTCTTTTGTTACGTTGTCAAAACTAACTTTTGACTGAATTCTCTGCAACGACGCACCTAAAAGCAGATTTTTGATAATATTGACCGATATTGCTAACCGTCCAGCCATGTCAACAGGAGAGAACGTGCCATCTTCTTCATATTCCTCTGACAAAGATTCAATTGTCCTAGTTATCGCACCCATATATAGATATGATATATCAACAGCGATAGTTGCTTTGCTACTGATAGGTTGAGCAAATCCAAGCCATTCATAACGAACGTCATCAAACCATTCTATGTGCATAGCTGATAATTGAGAATTTCTTAGCTGAACAAGCCCTGCGGGATTCCAATAGATGCCAGATAGATCATTTGATAACGCCACGGATGCTTCTCCCATGCTACTTGGTTTTGCACCGACGCCGATTTTTAGCATAGCATTGCTTGACGTGCCTGATGCATCACATTCAATTATGAATAGGAAATTTAACATCAGCAATAGGCAAAATAATAAAACTGCGGTATTTTTGAGGTTTTTACGATCCATTTCTGCTTTTCCCTTATAAAAGGATACAGTATTTGTCAAGTAATTATGTTTTATTAATGTATAGTTTATAGACATTGGTAACACTCACTGTATTAATATCTTTTTAGCTATATAAATATAAGTGCTTTTGAGAAAATATTAAGTTCTCTATGGATTCCCGCTTGCGCGGGAATGACTTTTTGCGTG
>DTPJ01000045.1 GCA_011334435.1 Candidatus Poribacteria bacterium
CATAAAACCATTGAGGAATGCTATATAATAGTCGCAGGAAAGGGCAAAATGACCGTTGATGATGAGACAATGGAAGTTTTTGAGGGTGATGCAATACCAAACAAACTCGGTGGATGTCATGGCATATATAATCACAGTTCTGATTATCTTGAAGTCCTGAATATGGCTGTTTCATTAGAGAAGGGAAAGTTTGACTCAGAAGATATTGGTGACGATTTGTCAAAAAGATAGGCTCGTCAGCTTGACACTCAGTAAATACTCTTGTATAATAAATTCTGATAGTGGTTATTTATCACAGAAAAACTGAGTGATCTTAAAAACTCTGAAAAATGAACAAAAGCAAAGAATATAGATGGGGAATTAGAACCAAATTTTCTCTCGCATTAGGGCTTTTGGTGTTTATCTCTCTTGCTAGCTTTGGGCTATTTTCCTATATTGTCACAAGAAGAACACTTGAAAGACAGATGGAAGATAGCCTTATTAATCATGCAGAATTAGCAGCAGGCATGGTAAAGTCTGTCCTATTAGTTGAATGGCTTCCCGAAATATACATCTCTGGCAATTCCTTTTATTACAATATAATAAGAGAAAAATTATCATCAATTAATACAGAAGTGGCGGAGCTTGATAATGTAATACTTATAGGTTCAGAAAACAAAATAATAGCAGATGCAGAAGGCAAACTGCCCATAGGAAAAGAATTAGCGGTTCTTAAAGCAGATCAAGTAGAGCTAAGATCGGCTTGGGAAGGGAAGTCAGACGCATCGGTGCTTTTTCCGGGCAAAGATGGACGCCCTCATAAATCAGCTTATGCCCCTGTCTTTTCAAAAGATGGTAAAGTCATCGCTGTTGTCAGAGTAGAGGCATCGGCTAGATTTCTTGATACAATAAATAGAGTTGCATTCATATTATTTGTTGCAGGATTAGTAGTTACCGCATTAGGAGCTTTATTGGGATTTTTTATAGCAAGATCAGTTGTGAATCCTATAAAGAAGCTTGTTCAAGCATCTGAAAGCATTTCCGCTGGAAATTTGGATACCGAGGTTAACATCAATTCAAAAGATGAGATCGGTTTCTTTGCAGAAACATTTAATCAAATGGCGAAAAATCTTAAAAAATTATACGATGAAGTCTCTGAACATGGTAGGCAGATCGCCGAATTATCAGCATCAGTAGCCCATGAGGTTCGCAGTCCTATAAGTGCTATTCAAGGATTTACTGAGCTTCTTGAAGATGAACTTGATGAAGATGACCCAAAACATGAATATCTAAATGACATAAAAGAAGAGATCAAAACTCTTAACTCAAAAGTGACCAATTTTATACATTTTGCTAAACCATTAACAATTGATCCAATTCCATTAGACATTTTAGAAGTGCTTGAAACTGCGACTGCTTCGGTAGATAAAGAGGCAACGGATAATGAAGTGGAGATCAAAATCAATGTTATGGACGATTTGCCACCTGTGTTAGGAGATTATGAGCAATTGAGAGGGCTTTTTGTAAATTTGATAAGAAATGCAATTCAAGCTACGACAAATGGCGGAAATATTAATATTGAAGTTTGTTTATCTAAAGAAGTTGATGAGGATAAGAATAATCAAAAGTTTATGGAAATTACAATATCAGACAACGGAGTAGGAATGACGCCTGATAACCTTAAAAAAGCCTTTGATCCATTTCATACAACGAAAGCTGATGGCACAGGTTTAGGGCTTTCTATATGCAAGAAAATTGTCAGCGCTCATAATGGCGAAATAAAATTAGAAAGTGTCTTAGGAGAAGGAACAACAGTAAAGGTATTTCTTCCTTATTATCCAGAGCAATCATCGGAACTATAAAATAAATAATTATCAACAACTATCTACATAAGCGAGGGTGGTAAAGTGAGCACTATATTAGTTGTAGATGATAAAGCAAGTATGCGTAAAATTCTCCAACAGAAACTTGGAAAAAGTGGATTTGATGTAATAGAGGCAGAAGACGAAGATCATGCTGTTGAGTGCCTTAAAAACAACTCAATTGACCTTATACTAACAGACGTTAGGATGAAAAAACCTGATGGCGGAATAGAACTACTCAAAATAACGAAAAGGGATTATCCTTATATTCCTGTAATCCTTATGTCCGCTTATGCGACAGTTCCTCAAGCTGTTCAAGCAGTCAAAGATGGAGCAGAAGACTATATTGAGCGACCATATAGTATAGATGCTTTAATGGTAAAAATAGAAAAGGCACTTCAAAAAAGACATCTTATTGAGGAAAATAGATTTTTGACAGAAGAAAACAGACTTTTGCGTGATGAACTTCATCTCAGAGGTGATTTTACTGATATAATCGGCAAAAGCAAAAGGTTACAAGATGTTTTAGACCTTATTAGAAAAGTCGCAAAAACTGATTCTTCTGTCTTGATTCAAGGTGAGACTGGAACAGGAAAAGAATTGATCGCATTGGCAATACATAATAATAGTGCCAGACGAGATAAGCCATTTATAAGAGCAGATTGTGCTACTTATGCAGAAGGCGTTTTAGAAAGTGAATTATTTGGACACGAAAAAGGGGCATTTACAAATGCGATCCGAGAGAGAATGGGGCGGTTTGAACTTGCAAATGGTGGAACTATATTCTTAGATGAAATAGGCGATATTTCACCGCAAACTCAGTTGAAATTACTCAGAGTCTTGCAAGATAAAACATTTGAAAGGGTTGGTGGATCAAGACCTATAACTGTTGATGTTCGTATCATCGCTGCAACAAACAAAAATCTTGAAGAAGCTGTAAGAAAAGGGACATTTAGGCAAGACCTTTATTATCGCATAAATGTCGTCCCTATATATCTTCCACCGCTTAGAGAAAGACGAGAAGACATACCTGATCTTGTCTATCACTTCATAAAAAAACTCTCTGGCAAGGTATCAAACAGAATTAAACATGTGTCACCCGAAGCGATGGAACTTTTGATAAACTATGAATGGCGTGGAAATATCCGCGAGTTAGAGCATACCATTGAACGTGCGATGGTATTTGCCGATGGAGATACAATACTTCCTGAACATCTACCGCTTTCCAAAGATGCGATTATAAATCAGGACATACCAAAATCAGGAACGCTTGAGGAAGTAGAAAAGTTAGAAAAAAAGCTTATATTAGAGGCATTACAGCAGTCTAATTGGGTGCGCACTAAGGCTGCAAATATATTGGGAATAAAAAGATCAACATTAAATTATAAGATGGAAAAACACGGCATCACATCACCTATAGATGATTCAAATGAATAGCATAATCGGAGAGAAAAATGATTGTCGGCATTGGTATTGACTTAGTTGAAGTTTCAAGGATTGATAAGGCATTATCTCGTTGGGGAGATAAGTTTGAATCCCGCATATTCACTGAACGAGAGATGAACTATTGCAATAGCAAAAAGGATAGATCACAAAGGTTGGCGTGTCGGTTTGCTGCGAAAGAGGCTCTGTTAAAAGCACTTGGCATAGGTTGGCGTTATGGAACTAACTGGAAAGAAATAGAGGTAATAAATAACGAATTAGGCAAACCGTCAATTCTGCTAAGTGGAAAAACAGAGGAATTTTCAAAGCAGTTGAACGTTAAAGACATATTGTTGTCAATCACAAGCACTGAAAACTATGGCGCAGCACAGGTTATATTAGTATCAAAAAAATAAACATAAAACATTATAGACTATCATTTTTAAGCTATGAAATCAAAAAGGTTACCATTTTTACAATCCCAAATATTAAACTACTTGTATTTAAAAATATTTAATAAGGAGAAATTTTCTATTGAGGAACTCTCATCATTGACTGGTTATCCAAAAGATAGCAAAATCCTATTAAATGCCTTAGAATCATTGATTAAAAAAGGATTTATTAGTAGGAAA
>DTPJ01000659.1 GCA_011334435.1 Candidatus Poribacteria bacterium
CTTCCTCCGATGAAATATGTCCTGCGCTATAATCAACCATAATTTCATCTTGGACATTGACAATATTACATCTATAAACTACATCATCTTTATCAACTTTGATGCCCATACTTCCAGCTTCAAGCGGACCCCTTCCTGTATAAAAAAGATTTGGATCATAACCCATCACTGACAAATTCGCTACATCACTTCCGGGAGGTAGATTTTCGGGAATTGTCTCTACCATTCCGACTACGCCTTTTTTAGCAACCATGTCCATATTTGGAGTATTTGCAACTTCCAATGGTGTCTTATTACCAAGTTCAGGAATAGGATAATCAGCCATTCCATCGCCTACTAAAACGATATATTTCATATTCAATAACCTTTATATAGATAATAATTTTCGACGTTCAGACCACCAATCAGCGATCTCTCCACAATTGGCTACCCATGCACCCGACTTTCTTGCATAATCAAGTATATACTTGTATAACTTCCATGAATCAGGAAGTGTTGTCTGATAGAAATTAGGATGAAAATTGACTACTAACATTCCCCCTGTCTCTTCCACAGCATTAATCATCTTCTTGCATCTTAGAATAGCCTTCTGCGCGTCAATATTTTCGCCATAATTGCAGAAGAAACTACCGTCCATTATTGACATTGGCAGTTCAAGCAAGTTGTATTCTCTTTCAGTGTGAAAATCATAAGGATTGAATGGAAATGCGATCCCTGCTCTAAATCCATTTACTTCATTATAACCTAATGTGGTATCATAAGTAAAGCCAAGATTTTCATGTATTTTCCATGTCTCTTTAACATCAAATCTGAGATTATGATGTCTTATGCCTTTGATATTGCAGCCAGTTTGCTTGACAAGTAAGTCTCTTTCTTTACGAAGCAAATTCTCATCTTTGTATGAGTTATAGCTTCCATGAAGACCGATCTCCCAGCCTATATCTTCAAATGATTTTGCTAAATCAGATAGACGTATTTTCTGCCCATTGTGTATAATTTTACTGCTTAGCCAATAATATGGGTCAGATCTAAGCCTTCTCTTTGTATTACCAGCGATAAAAAATGTAGAACTACAATTATATTCCCTCTCTTTATCTAACCAACATGACAGTTGCCAGTTAGAATCAGATGGAATTAAAAACATATCAACTAAACTATTTTTTATCAACGATACCTTGTTTATAAATCCACGAGAACCAAAAGCATTCAATAATTGATGAAGAGGAATCGTTATATCCCTAAGCGGTAAAGAGTCTAAATCGTGTGACAAAACAACAGCGTAAGGAGAGTTGTTTTTCCATTTTGGCTTTGGTTTAACCGGATATAAATTAGCTATATAGTTTTCAATAAATTTGATGTAGTAATTTATAATAGGGATTTGAAGGATACCGTTTTCATATAGCGTTGAATAAGTTGGTAAGAAGACATCTTTGAAATTTTTATGCTCGTAAGAATATTCTTCCTGTCTTGATAATAGATAAAAGACAATGTTGATAAGATCAAATCCAATTAAACGGTCATTGATCAGAAATCTTGGCATTTCATCTATATATAGGATAGGAATACCGCCAATTTTTTCAGATTTGATATCGGGGCAAGACGCTGTCCATGGCTCATAACTGTCATAAGGGATCAGCAAATCAAATTTTTTGGAAAGATCATAAGAAACCGAATTTTTAGGGGTGCAAGCGATGGAAAAACAGTCATTAATTTCGCTTATATTATTGAAAAAGGCATGCTCATATCCAATGGCTGTAAGCATTTGTGATATGACATATTTGATTCTATGAAAGATAGTCTCATCATTTGACTTTATATAGACCTTTATCATATTAATCTAATTTTAAGAGCTTCTTGGCATAAGAGACCATTTTGATATAAGGCTTCATCCAATAAGCAGAATAATAAGGGGTTAGTGTCCCACCAAATTTTCTAAAATGAATTTCAATATTTCGGATCGTTGATCCTTCAAAATCAAATTGGTTTAAACCTAATTCATTTTTTGTATATTTTATAGCTTCCCACATTGCGAGTGCTGATGCCCCATGATGACTGTCTTTTGAATCATATCCACCGAGAAGGTAATAACTTCTTTTTTCATCCCAAATTATATAAACAACTGCTATTAACTTTCCCACTTTGTTCTTTGTCAAAAAAGATTTACATTGCCCTTTTCTGTTGAGAACTTCATTATACTTGAAAGCCTGATCTCTAAAAATTGCAATTTTACCTTGTCTAACAAAGGTTTTCTCCACAAGCGTAAATATTTGCTGAAAGTTATCATTTATCTCAACATAAATCCCATCTTTTTCGGCTTTTATTATATCATTTCTTCTCTTGCTATCCATATTCACCCAAACATCATTTAAATCATCAAGATTGAGTATGTAAGTATATCTGACGTCAGTGGAAAATCCCTCCCAGATAAAAGGTTGTAAATCAATAAAATATGGTGAAAAGCTTATTGCAATGGAGTCAAAATCATCTTTTATTTTCCGAGCAAATTCACTTATTATGCCTTTTTCATCGGATATTTTTGTTACATATTTCGCATTTGTATTTTTGAAAATAATACCCAGATACGGTGTTAAAAGAGGATGATATAACTTTCTAATACCAAGTTTAGAAATATTGTATGTTATAGGAATCCCAGCAAATAATTCATCACCTCTGAAATAGCCATAGATTTTAAACTTCATTCCGGAAGCCATTAGCCAATAAGATTTATGGAAAATGGTCCCTTGGGGAGAATTTGCGACGAGATTATCCCAAGATTCGTATTCATTTATACTCAATTCTTTGATCATTTTTATTTACCTTATAATTTTTTCAGTTTAATGACAAGATAATATATAAAGCTTCTTTTTTGAGTAAAAAACCATTCTATTTTAAAGCCACTTTCGCTTGCATACTTCAAATAAGTATTGGACATTTCTTGAAAAGTTAAATTTTGGGGATGGTTAGTTGAATAAAACTGTTCCCTGTGTTTTAAATGTTCCTTATTAAACAGATACGGATACTTTTCCCTGTCCTTTTCTTCTACCTTAGGGATAACACTTAATATCAAGGTGCATTCATCTTGCATTATTCGAAATATATTGGGAAAAAGCTCGAAATGTTCGCAGTATTCACTATTTTTTCCATAAATAGCCATGGGATTATCCACCACTATAAGGCTATATTTTCTATCTGTCCTCTTTATCTCTTCAAAGGAATCAGTAATTTTTATATTAGCCATTGGTAAATTTGATCTTAAAAATCTTTCACACTCAGGGTCAATTTCCCAGACATCAAGGGATTTAACCATTCTAGCATAATCTAAGGTATGCCATGTTCCTATATACCCAAAAACCTCAAGGGCATTTAAATTCTTAATATCAACACCCTTTCTATCTAATTTGAATAAAACTATCTCCATAGGAGTCAGTTTAACAACCTTAATACTAAACAGAGCTAATATTCTTCTTATAATACACTTAAAGATTTTAATAGGTTTCATAAGAATCCTTTCTATATTTCAAATTACATTATATAATTACAATCAGAAGTAAGTTCACTATAAACCCTTAATAATCGGCTTTCCATAACTTCCCAGCTATAATGTTCAAGCAGGGCTTTTTTCCCATTTTCGCCCATTTTTTTCCTCAATTCCTCATTTTCAATCAACAATGATAATGCATCAACAAATGCGGTAACGGTTCTTTCTTTGACAACTATACCACAGTTATTATTTAAGACGATCCGACGAATTTCTGGCAAATCCACAGTCACAACAGGCAATCCGTATCTCATATAGTTGAACAATTTATTAGGAGTGGAAAAATATATATTTTCTGATAGACTTGGATCCATAAATATTACGCCGATAGAACAATTAGCA
>DTPJ01000484.1 GCA_011334435.1 Candidatus Poribacteria bacterium
AATGAAATTATTATCAAATTTCAGATATTGGATTTAGATTTGACGTTATGTTCAGTCAGTGGCTAAAATCACATAAATAAAAAGGAGAGGGTGATGTCTGGAACTATTTTTCTTGTGTTTATTGAAGTTGCTATTATTGTCATAGGTCAAGTAGCTTTTAAGATCGGCATAGAGAGAATGGGCGGAATAGATTCGCTTTTTTCTCTCTCTGATATAATCAAGATTATTATTAACCCTTTTATGATTTTAGTATTGGTTCTCTATGGGCTTGGTTTTTTTCTATGGGCTTATATACTTTCCAAAGTTCAGTTAAGTGCAGTCTATCCTATTATGGCACTTGTTTATGCAATTGTCCCATTAGTTAGCCTATTGGTATTCCATGAGCCGATCTCCGCTGTTCGTTGGGGAGGAATAGCGGCTATTTGTTTGGGAGTAACTTTAATTCTAATAGGTTAATAACTCATATAGTATTAGGTTTGTTTCTAAAAATAAAAACGATGCGCAGAAGTGGTGAATATTCAACAGGAAAACGGGAGGGGGTATTAAACACCTGTTTTTATTCACCACTCTACACGCATCGTCGGGCAAATGTGGGTATTAGTGGTTGTTTCTAAGTTAATATAACGTGGACTTGTAATCAGGAGTTTACATTATCATTGGGCTTGTTTTTAAATTCTCTGTTCTCCACTTTTGCAATATTTCTATTTTATCAATAAAAACATCATGTTTATCCAATTTATTCCCACGTTGCTAAAATTTTTAATAAAAAGGAGAAAAAAATGGAAGACAACGAAAATTGGCTAATAAGTCGCTTCACAAAAGGCGTCATTCCCCCTTTTTCATTCATCTACGATGGAAAACCTTCTTCTTCGTTTATAAAAGATTGGCGATTTGAGCAAGGTTCTGGTCAAATAGATGATGTTAAGAAAAAACATATATTTACTTATGTGGATACGAAAACAGGATTACGTATATGGTGTAAATGTGAGACGTTCTTAGATTTTCCAGCGATAGAATGGGTCTTGACATTTGAAAATTCTGGTTCTGAAGATACTCCGATAATTGAGGATATTCAAGCAATAGATACGATCTGGAATTATGAGAACAGCGGAGAAGTAATCCTTCATAGAGCGCTTGGAAGTTCTGCAAGCAGATCAGATTTTGCACCTGTTGACGATATTATGCAGACAAATAACGAAATAAAACTTACAACTGTCGGAGGTAGGTCATCTAATACAACAGTTTTTCCGTTCTTTAATATAGAAGCACCGGGAGAAGGCTTAATGCTTGCCATCGGATGGTCAGGTCAATGGACAATATCTTTTATGAAAAATGAAGAGAATGGAGTAAAAATCCGATCAGGTATGGAATTGACACATCTAAAACTTCGCAAAGGCGAAAAAATCCGAACCCCACGTATATTGCTTTTATTCTGGGAAGGCGAAGATAGGATGATCGGACATAACACATTCCGTCAATTTATGTTAAAACATCACACTTTGCACAGAGACGATAAACCTGTAACTGCCCCTCTTGCATCAAGTGGAGGACCTGCATGTCAAGCACCACTTCCCGGATTTGAAGAATTTAATAAAGCTACTGAGCATAATCAGATCGCTTTGGCTGAACGTTATCGTCAGTTTGGACTGGATACTGAATATTTCTGGATAGACGCTGGGTGGTATGAGGGACATTGGCCCAATGGCGTTGGCAACTGGTTTCCAAGAAAAGATGGTTTCCCAAATGGTTTGAGAGCAGTATCAGATGCGTTGGCTAAATTGGATTTCAAGTTATTAGTATGGTTTGAGCCTGAAAGAGTCCATCAAGGGACATGGATTGACAGAGAACATCCCGAATGGGTGCTAAAACTCCCCGGAAACCCAAATGGTCTGCTTAATCTCGGGAATCCAGAGGCTTTGAAATGGCTAACTGATCACATCTCCGGTATGATAGAAAAAGAAGGAATAAGCCTTTATCGTCAAGACTTTAACATTGACCCTTTGCCATTTTGGCGAGCTTATGATGAGCCTGACAGGCAAGGTATTACAGAAATAAGATATATAGAAGGCTTATATGCTTTCTGGGACGAACTATTGGCGCGTAAGCCCGATCTGGTGATTGACAACTGTGCAAGCGGAGGACGAAGGATTGACCTTGAAACTTCATCAAGAAGTATCCCTCTATGGAGAACGGATTACCATTATTTTGAGCCGAACGGTTATCAATGTCATACTTACGGAATTAATTTTTATTTGCCGACAAGTAGCACTGGCAACGGTTATCCTGACACGTATTCGTTCCGTAGTTCAATAAACAGCGGGGTCGTTCTCGGTTGGAATCTCTATTTGCCCGATTTTCCCGTAGAGAAAGCGCGCAAGCTGATCGCCGAATTTAAAAAGATACGTCCTTTATTCTACGGCGATTATTATCCCCTAACTGCTTATAGTATTGAAGACGACGTTTGGATGGCATATCAGTTCCATCGTGAGGATATGAAGCAAGGAATGATAATGGCTTTTCGCAGACCAAAATGTCAAATAAATTCCATAAATGTCAAATTAAAAGGGCTTTCACCAGAATCAAATTATAAAGTGACATTTGAAGACGATGGGACAACAAAAACTATCAGTGGCAAAGACTTAATGTCGGGCATAGATTTAACGATCTCTGATGCGGGCGGGTCTTTGCTTATCACTTATAGCAATGAATAATGATATTTCAAGTTTATATCGCTGATTTTCAGCTTTGTCTTGACTATTAGAAATAATATTGTTAGACTAAATCAGTTACAAGTTTTAAGTTTTATTATTTTTGTCTATCAGGAGGAAAAAAATGGCTGATCAAGTCAGAATCGGATTTATCGGATGTGGTGGCAACGCCAGAGGACACATGGCAACGCTTAGCAAGATGGAAGATGTCAAGTTAGTAGCTTTATGTGACGTCAAGCCAGAGTTAGCAAAAAGTGCGTGTGAGCAGTTCGGCGCAGAACCATATACAAATCATAAAGAAATGCTTGAAAGAAAAGACCTTGATGCTATCTATATCAGTATCCCAGTTTTCGCTCACGGGGAACCTGAGTTGGATACAATTAAGCGAGGATTGCCGTTTTTCGTTGAAAAACCAGTAGCGATCAATATGGAAATAGCAGAAAAAGTGCTTTCTGCTGTTGAGAAAAATAAAATAATTACCTGTGTTGGGTATCAATTGCGTTATGCAGGATCAGTAGATGCCACTAAGGAAGTGCTTAAAGGAAAGACCATTACAATGGTTAATGGCAAATATTGGTGTAATTCAGGCGTCGGAGGTCCAAGCTTTTGGCTAAGACAAATGAGCAAATCAGGCGGACAACTCGTGGAACAGGCAACTCATACTGTTGACATGATGCGATGTTTAGCAGGTGAGATAAAAGAGGTTTTCGCTTATCAGGAAAATAGAGTGCTTAAAGACATTGATTGTCCCGATGTCAATGTCGTCGCTATGAAGTTTGAAAGCGGAGCTATTGGATCATTGACAACATCATGGTCTTATGAAGGTGATTGGGATAACGCTAATGTCCTTGATATATTATTTAATAACTCACTATTAAAATGGACTTATGGCGATTTCACTGTGAAACCAGCACCAGAAAAATTGCCAGAAAAAGGACCTAGTCAAAGCATTGATAGGGTCTTCATTGATGCTGTGAAATCAGGCGACGATTCTCAAATTCGTAGTCCATACAGAGACGCAATAAAAACGCTTGCAGCGACCTTGGCTATGAATAAGTCAGGTCAATCAGGCAAACCCGAAGCATGCTGATATGTTAAAGGTTAAAAGTTAAAGGTTAAAGGTTGAAGGTTTTTAAGCCATCTTGTAACTTTTTAGCTTTTAACC
>DTPJ01000667.1 GCA_011334435.1 Candidatus Poribacteria bacterium
ACCATAGAAATTACCAAACATAGAACCATCAACACAAGCTAATCTGAATTTCCTGCCATGAACTTCAACATTACATTTGCCATTATGACATGCTTTGTTATATATTGTCTTCAGATAACGACGGGTTGTACTGAGAATTCTGAAAACCATTTAAATCCAATTATCATAAGGATTAGAAAGCCATATAAAAATGAAAATGCTCCATATTTGTCATTCCCGTGAAAACGGGAATCCAGAAAAATCATAACAAAGAAATGGATTCCTGATGCAGTTTACCCCCTGCGAAGCTTGTCCCTGCGAAGCTTGTCCCTGCGAAGGCAGGGAGCCGGGAGTAGGAGCAGGAGTGACGTTTTGCTTTATCCAATGAGTATTTATTGGTTTCATATAGCTCTTGGAATTGTCGGGTATATTTTTACGATGTGTAAAAAACTGAGGGTGAATCAGGTTTGCTCTGCTCTATTGACATCTTGCATTAAATATGTGATAATAGAGAAGTAATGCGATAAAACGCATAGTAAAATTCGTCCTTCCTGCCTGCGAATCATTGCTCAGCTCTCAGCTTGGCAATAAAAACTAAAAGGCAGTGTTACAATAAATTATAAATAACTATGAACCTTTTTGATGATGCAACACAAGAAAAAACCTTCGCAGAGTCGCCATTAGCTTATCGGATGCGTCCCAAGACGTTAGACGAATTCGTGGGACAGGAACACATAGTCGGCAAAGGGAAACTTTTACGACGTGCAATTGAAGCAGATAGACTTACTTCCGTCATTTTTTATGGACCTCCTGGGACAGGAAAAACTACCCTTGCCCATATAATCGCAAACAGAACTCAGGCATTCTTTCAGCAATGCAACGCAATAAATAGCAGTGTCGCAGAACTGCGTCAACTGATCAAAGAAGCCAAAGAGAGACGAACTTTCCATTCCAAAAGGACTATCCTATTTGTTGACGAGATACATCATTTCAATAAGTCCCAACAGGACTCGCTTTTGCCAGACATTGAATCAGGAAATATAATCTTTATCGGTGCGACAACACAAAATCCCTATTTTTATATTATTCCAACGATATTATCCCGATCACAGATATTCCAATTTTATCCCCTTCGTGAAAACGATCTTAAAAAGATAGCCCTTAACGCCCTAAAAGACACTGATAGAGGGTTTGGCAAATTAAAAGTAAATATAACTGATGACGCTTTAAATCATTTAATTGAATCATCAAGCGGAGATTCTCGCAGAGTTTTGAATGGACTTGAACTTGCTGTGCTTACTACTCCGCCTGACTCAGAAGGTGTTATAAACATTGATCTTTCAGTGGCAGAAGAATCAATCCAAAAGCGTGCAGTCGTCTATGATTCGTCAGATGATTCGCATTACGATACAATATCAGCCTTTATAAAGAGTATGAGGGGGTCTGATCCAGACGCAGCGTTATTTTGGCTTGCGAAGATGCTTTATGCAGGTGAAGACCCGAGATTCATTGCCCGCAGGATATTGATATGCGCATCAGAGGATGTCGGCAACGCTGACCCTCATGCCTTACTTATTGCAAATGCTGCTTTAAACGCTGTTGAATTTGTTGGAATGCCCGAAGCACAGATACCGCTTGCTCAAGCTGTCGCTTATATCGCATGCGCTCCCAAAAGCAACACCGCTATAACAAGCATAAGCAAAGCTATGGCTGATATAGAAGCAGGAGTATCAACAGTCGTCCCTCGTCATCTCAGAGACGCAAGTTATGCTGGTGCAAAGAAACTCGGTCATCAAGTAGATTATAAATATCCTCACGATTACGAGGGGCATTACGTCAATCAGCGATATATGCTTCATTCCGCAAAGTATTATGAGCCAAGCGATGAAGGCTATGAAAAGAAGATGAAAGAACGGCTTGAGAATTGGAGAAAAAGAAAAACATAATTTTCTCTCGTCCAGACTATAATATTGAAAATGCTCTTTTTGCGTTTATGCTTGTGATAAATTCAAACTCATCTTTTGTAAGATTTGCCTCTTTTAATTTCAGGATTGCAGACTTAACCTCAAAAAAAGGTGCATGAGTGCCAAAAAGTATCCGATCCGTGCCATATATTCTAATAAGCCTTCTCAGGACATCTATATATTCAACATTGGATATATCTATCCAGACGTTGGACAATGCCTTGATGCGATCTGCCATGGATTGGACTTCATTCCATTTAATACCGCCAAAAACAAATCGCGTCCCTTTTATTGATTCTGAGGTCTCAATCACATTGGAGATGTCAACATCTTGAACAATGCAAACAGGATTTTGAGACCTCACATCTTGAACACGCATTTGAATTATAACTGTTATATCCTTTTCCCCCGCTGATATAAGCAACTCTCTTGTGTTGCTGTCATTGAGTTTGTATAGATGATAATTTGGATATAATTTTATGGCTTTTATGTTGTGTTCGTTACGATATTTGTTCAGAATTTTATCCCAATTTGAAAAGTTTGGATTTATGACAGCAACAGGGAGAAATAAAGGGAAATTCTCAATTTCACTAAACAGAATTTCATTAGCAAGTTGAGGTTCATCATAAAATATGGCTTCAATGGATGAGACAAAGGCATTTTGAATTCCATTAGCCATTAGGCACTCAGACAGATTTTTAGGAGAGGAGTTAGGCAAAGGACGAAATACCCAATTCCCAACATAGGCGTTAATATCAATCATAATTTTATAATCCTAAAGCACATGGACAATTAAAACAGCGATACCGATATTTATTGCGACAGATATTGACGCAGCAGCAATATTGCCCTGCTTGCCTACTTCATCGCTCATAGTAGCTTTCGGCAAGAATATCCAATCGGTAACCCAATATCCAACGCTAAGAAATATTATAGCTATTACAACATAAAGGGCAAAAGAGGCAAGATCAATAGCCCAAGATAACGATTCCCCAGACATCGCTGCACTTATGATATAACCGATAGTAAACATAAATCCGCCGAAACTGATACCAACAGCAGCGTTATTATCCTCTCCGATGGCTTTATGGACATCATATCTGACCATAGCTTGATACCATAGACCCGCGATGACAAGCACAATTTGCCCAAGCACAAAATATACTATGCAAGATAATAGACCATTCCACCATCCGCCTGATACCTCTCCGCTAACTGATGAACTGATAATAAATCCTGTTGCGATGTAGCTACCAGCCATCACTGCACCTGTTCCAACGTTTTTATCTTCAACAAGTTCCTTCTGATCGTCAAATTTGTATAGGACTAACTTATCAACGATTATGGTTGATATATTCATTAAGATTATGGCAATTATGCTATAAATACCAGTGTTTAAGACGTCCTTCCAAAAATTATTGCTTCCTGGACCTAACACAACACCAGCGATTGCAATTGCTAATCCGACATAGTATCCTGCTAATGCCGTTCCAACTGCCGAGTTATTTTTGCCCACCACCTCTTCGTTGATCTTATAACGGGTTAATAAGTCATTGATTAGCTTCCCAATCCAAATCGCAACAATCAAAATAACAAGAAGCACTAAATCATAAGAGAATACATTTTTGATCGTGCTGACTATCGTATCAACTACCATGATCCTTCCCCCCTAAATCAAAAAGATATTAAATGTCAATTGTTTAAAATTCATCAAAAACGATATTATCAAGATATTTTAGTTATGTCAACAATTTTTTACTTGAAGACTAACATGGACTAAGACATTCTTGACTGAGTGTAATTCAAATTTTAGGCAAAGATCAGAAGAATGCAATTCAAAGTCAAGGCAAGGATAATTTAGATAATTTAACCACAGAATAACTCGGAAAATAGACACTGAATACAAACAATATAC
>DTPJ01000826.1 GCA_011334435.1 Candidatus Poribacteria bacterium
AACACTCCTCTATTTGACAATGTATATTTTAATTTTGCACCTAAAAAGACAAAATCTGTTGGGTATTTGATACGTTGAGTGATAACGAAGGGTTATGCGAAAAGGTTTAAATTTCTGATGTTAATAGTTATAAAATACGCAAATTGGTTAATTTGGCGCCCAATAAAGGACGCCATTAATTTTTAGGAGATCAATTCTTTGACTGCGGAGATGATCCTTGTATCGTTTGGAAGGAATGCTTTTTCAAGAACTTGTGAAGATGGAGGTGGAATATCAGGGGCGCAGACTCTCAAAATTGGTGCGTCAAGATAGTCAAATGCGTGTAACTGCAACTGTGCGACAATTTCAGCACCCATTCCCATAAACTCGCATGCCTGATGGACAACTACTGCCCGACCGGTCTTTTTCACTGACTCTACTAAGGTATCAATATCTAATGGACGAAGTGTCCTCGGATCTACGACCTCAACTTCAATGCCTTCTTCTGCAAGTTTATTAGCAGCACTTAAAGCGATAGGGACCATGTAACCATAAGCAATAACAGTCGCAGATTGACCTTCCTTTGGATTATCAACTTTTCTTTTGATGTCTGCCTTTCCAATTGGGATAAGGTATTCTTCTAACGGCACTACGGAAGCGCCAGATGGTTCACCATAAAGATTTTGATGTTCAATGAATACGACAGGGTTATCATCTCTGATAGCGGATTTAAGTAATCCTTTTGCATCGTAAGCGGTGGAAGGCATGATAACCTTCAATCCGGGGAACTGTGCAACTATTGCTTCAAGGCTTTGAGAATGCTGTCCAGCATAACCTTTTCCACCACCAGTAGTTGTCCTTACGGTTAAAGGTAATGTTGGTTGTCCGCCAGACATAAACTTCCATTTTGCCGCTTGATTGCCTGTTTGACACATCGTTTGAAGTATAAAGTCAATATACATTATCTCCACAATTGGTCTGCAACCTGTCATAGAAGCACCTACACCTGTTCCGATAATAGCTGCTTCGGAAATGGCAGTGTTGAATACTCTATCCCTTCCGAAAATATCAATTATCCCTCTGGTTGCACCAAAAGCTCCGCCGTATTCTGCAATGTCTTCACCATATAGGATCACTCTATTATCACGGAGCATCTCCTCTACTATTGCCTCAATAACCGCTTCTCTATACGAAATCTTACCATCTTTACGTTCAAAAGGCTTATATTCTTTTAGCACGGTTACGTTCTGGTATTCAGGGGGGACGACATTTGAATTAGTGTCACTATGGAGTCCAAAAAACATATTACGCGGATCGGGCATAGGTCCTTGTGATGCCTTCAAAGCCATATCTTCGTTGCGTTGTCTGGCTTTTCGCTTCATTTCTTCAAATTGATCTTCTGTTATAACACCGGCTTTTATAAGCTGTTGCGGAAATGAAAGCAATGGATCAACGCAACACCACGATTTAAATTCTTCTTCGGAGCGATAAGCGGTTGTTGGATCGCTTAAAGAATGCCCCTTAAATCTGCAACCCCAATATTCAAGCAGGACAGGTCCTTCGCCATTTCTGACTTTCTCTGCTGCTCTTTTTGTGGCATCCATAACAGCTAAAACGTCCATGCCTTTGACAACTTCTGCATACATAGCTACATCGTTATATCCCAATCCACGTTCGGCTAAAAAGTCAACACCAGTGACTTCTCCTCGCTGTTGTCCAGTCATGCCATATTGATTATTGACTATACCAAATATAATCGGCATACCGAACTGTTTACTCATTAGCCCATTAGTGAATTGTCTCATAGTAGCAAAGTTCATAGATTCGTGAGCGATGCCATTATTGTAAGCACCGTCGCCAGCAAAGCAAAGCACGATCTTTCCGTTGCCGAGATACCTTGACGAAAGCGCAGCACCGACAGCCATACCCATACTTCCACCGACGATTGCGTTTGCCCCGAGATGACCGACGCTAAAATCTGCGATGTGCATTCCACCGCCTCTGCCTTTGCAATAGCCGTCCTCGCTTCCAAAGAGTTCTGCGATCGCCCTATATAGATGGAGCGTTATTGATTGATCGATCAATTCAGCCCTGCTTTTTCCTTTGTAATCAATCCCGAGATGCTCGCACATTTGAGGCACTTCTTCAAATCGTCTGATCAACTCCTCGTCGCTCATATTTTTGATCGCGAAAAATCCCTTTGCCAGACTATCACCATGCCCTCTATGTGTGCTTGTTATATAATCAGTTGGATTAATCCCTGCTATTGCACCTGTTGAGATAGCTTCTTGACCTATTGAAACATGAGAAGCGCCGACATAGATAAATTGTCTTAAAGCACCATAACGTCCCTTATTGTCCTTTAATTCAACTATCATCTCCTCCAAGTTTCTGATAAGTAACATACATTCAAGGAGATCAATACAAAATTCTGGCGTAACATTTCCGTCTTTTAATTCATCTTCAACAGTTTTGTTGTATTGGAATACAGGTATTTTGACATCTCTCACGATAAAATCGGGATCAAAGTTTGCTATAACATCTATTTGCTTAACCATTAAATCGTTTCCTCCGTATAAAAGTAAATAATAAACATTACAATCCTGTTGGTCTGTTCATCAAAAGGTCTAATGATGCGGTTTCAAGAAGGTCTTTCAACCTTGCCAAGAATTCTCCGCCTTGGGCGCCATTTATAACTCTATGATCAATTGATAAGCTAAGTGACATCATTTGTTGTGCGATAATCTGCCCTGGAATGACAACAGCTCTTGGCTCTATATTTCCAACTGCTAATATAGCAACTTGTGGGGGATTGATGATCGCCTTAAATGACCTTATGCCGAACATACCAAGGTTTGTTATTGTGAATGTCCCACCTGATAAGTCATCAAGTGTGAGTTTTTTATCTCTTGCAGAATTTATTAATCTTGCACTTTCTACTGCAATTTCCTTGATGTTCTTTTTATCTACATTTTTGACTACTGGGACGATCAGATCTTCGCCAACTGCAACCGCTATGCCGATATTTACGTCGCTTAATAGATGAATACCATCTTCGCCATAAGTTGAGTTAAATTTCGGAAATTGCCTAAGTAGAATGGCAACATATTTAGCTAAAATATCGTTGTAAGAGGCATTGCATCCTTGAGCTCTGAGGAAAGTCCTAAGTGCGATCATTTTTTCGCAATTGACATCAATCAAAAGGTCTATATGAGGTGCAGTGCGATAACTCATAGTCAAGCGTTCGGCGACTGTCTTTTGAATTGGAGAAAATTTCACGATTTCGCCTGCAACTAACTTAGTTTCAGCTTTAGTTTCAGCAGTCGGTTTTTTGCCTTCCTGAAGGAATTTCAATATATCGCGTCCAATGATCCTGCCATTTGGTCCAGTTCCAATAACATCTGCTATATTTATGCCTGATTCTTTGGCTAATCTTTTTGCTCTCGGTGAAGCGAATATCTTTCCAACAGGCTTAGTAACAGGTTTTTGCTCAATTTCAGTAGCTTTTTCCTCTGCAACTTCCTGTTTTTCAATGATCTCTCCGACGACTTCGTCTGCACTTCCAATGATCCCAACAGGCTTTTTTACTGGGACTTCCTCACCTTCATTTGCTATAATTTTAAGTAAAACGCCAGACGCAGGGGATTCTACTTCAACGTCCACTTTGTCAGTTGTGATTTCAATAATTGCCTCACCTTCTGTGACTTCTTCACCCACTTGTTTTAGCCATTTAACGATAGTTCCGCTTTCCATAGTGGATGCAAGCTGAGGCATAACAATTGTTGTTGCCATAATTTTGCTTAACCTCCATTACAGGGTTAAAGGTTCTGAATTTAAATTTTGAATCTTGATTAAAATTTTGGAAAAT
>DTPJ01000708.1 GCA_011334435.1 Candidatus Poribacteria bacterium
AGAGAAAGATGGAACGATAACGAATACCGAGCGTCGCGTCCAATTAATGCGAAAAGCGATTGACCCACCCGGAGAAGCTAAACCTGATTGGCAGATTATATGTGAATTGTCAAATCGTATGGGATATGAAATGAAATACGACTCCACAGCACAAATTATGGATGAAATCGCTCAACTAACCCCAATTTATGGCGGAATAAGCCACGAAAGATTGGAAGGCAATGGATTACAATGGCCTTGCCCAGATAAAACTCACCCTGGAACACCGATCCTGCATAAAGAAAAATTTACAAGAGGTTTAGGAAAGTTCACAGCAATTGAATATCGTCCTCCTTTTGAATTACCCGATGATCAATATCCATTCATTCTAAATACAGGACGTGTGCTTTATCATTTCCATACAGGCACTTTGAGCAGAAGGTCTGAGGGCATCAATGAGCTTTATCCAGAAGGCACAATAGAGATCAATCCAAAAGATGCAGAAAAATTAGGAGTTAGCGATGGAGACATGGTGAAGGTCTCATCACGCAGAGGAAATGTGATAGCGAAAGTTAAAGTCACATGGAAATCGCCTCAGGGTTCTGTCTTTATGACCTTCCATTTCAAAGAAGCAGCAGCTAATATATTGACTGTCTCTGCACTTGATCCTGTGGCAAAAATTCCTGAACTTAAAGTATGTGCAGTAAACGTTGAATTAGCTGAAAAGAAAGCTTCCTGATAGATCACAAGAATAGAATGCGGATAGACTAGAATATGATCTATGTTTATCCGCATATTTTATAATATTACACAATAGATTTAGAATGTCAAATTATAGAGAAACGACGGAAAACAGAACAATTATTAGAATAGATAGCGATGGACGAAAAGAAGAAAACGACCTGATAATCAGGGAACATGCCTTGACCATAACTCTCAGTGATGGCAAATTCGTCAAGGATAGGCGATATGTGACAATATTTTGTAGCCCATCAGATATTGAACAGTTAGGCGTTGGTTTTCTATTATCTGATGATATTATCAGTTCTATTGAGGACATCTATGATATGTCCATATCTGACGATGGCAGTGAAATAAAATTCCTTTTATCAAGCAATGCAAATTTGGCGGAAACCCTTATGTCAAAAAGGGATATAACGTCTGGTTGTAGTCGCAATTTGAACCCTTATGAGTTTCTGCAAAACCTAAAAATAGATAAGTTGTCATCAAATATCAAAGTTAAAGCAGAAACTATAATCCAATTATCAAATCAATTTCAATCCATATCATCGCTCTATAAATCCACAGGAGGAACACACGCGTCTGCCTTATGTGATCCAGACGGAATATTGATATTCAAAGAGGATATTGGACGACATAACGCAATAGACAAAATTTTCGGTGAATGCTTGCTTAAAGGAATAAAGGTAGAAGATAAGATGATCCTGACAAGTGGACGAATATCATCAGAGATTTTATTAAAGGTTGCAAAACGTTATATCCCAATAATAATATCAAGATCAGCACCGACAAGTATGGCGATAGAATTTGCAGATCAAGCTGGTATAACAATAGTAGGATTCGCTCGCGGTAGGAGGATGAACGTATATTCACACGAATACAGGATTGAATAACTCAATAACGGGTATAATCTTAGCTGGTGGGGTGAGTAAAAGGCTCGGTTATAAGAATAAAGCTTTACTGAAAATTGGCAATAAAACTATAATTGAAAGAGTTATAGATGCCTTATCTAAAATGACTGAGGACGTAATAATAATCACGAATTCACCATCAGAATTTAAGCATCTTAAAATGCCTATGTATAACGATATTATCTCTAACGCTGGTCCTCTTGGTGGAATATATACAGGTTTAACAATATCTAATACATATTATAATTTGGTTATAGCATGTGACATGCCTTTCATTCAATCATACATATTAGAATTACTTGTATGTCGGATTGAAGACAATGACATAGTAATTCCTGTGACGCCAGATGGTTATCATCCGCTTTGTGCGATCTACTCTAAAAAATGTATTGACTACATAAAACTATTAATTGACTCTGGCAACTTGAAGGTAGCCAACCTTTTCAATTATATGAAAGTGAATAAGGTTGATTTTCCCGTTTATGACGAGTGTGAATTGAATGCCTTTTTCAACATCAACACTAACGAGGATTATTTGAGGGCAATATCATTGGCAGAAAATTACGATTTTATCTGCCTTAAAAATAATTCTTGAGTTTCAGTAAGGAGGTGTTGTTTTGGAGGGAATGCTTAATGCCTAACTGGATCAATTATTTGATCTACAAGATTCTTCTGAAAAATTCTTTTTTCAGTGGATTTTAAAATTTCAGAGGTAAATGTGACAGTGTTTTTGATACATAGTTAGTAACTTTAACATTATTAAAGTGGGGGTATTAACAAAATGGGCAACAACACATCAACAAAAGGAAGATGGACAGTAGCAATCTGCGGGATCATTATGATGGTTCTTCTTGGAACTGTCTATGGTTGGAGCGTTTTCAAAAAGCCATTGATGGAAAGTCATGGCTGGGAAGGTCCCAAAGTGGGAATGGCATTTACAATTGCCATATTTTGTATAGGTTTGTCTGCTGCATTGGGAGGGCGTTTTGTTGATAAAGCTGGTGCAAGAAAAGTAGCAACTCTATCAGCTATATTGTTCGGTATCGGCACGCTTCTTACTGGTTTAGCGGATAATATTGGTGCTTTATGGTTAATATATATAGGATATGGCTTGATAGCAGGAGTAGGCAACGGATTAGGATATATAACTCCAATTGCTGTTTTAGTCCGATGGTTCCCTGATAAAAGAGGGTTAGTGACAGGGCTTTGCGTTATGGGATTCGGTTTTGGAGCGGCAATATTAGGACAAGTCGCACCTTTGGTTATCCCAAGTATCGGCGTTTCTGGCACTTTCTATTTGTTTGGTGCTATTTACCTTATTGTCTTATTAATTGTGGCACAGAAAATAAATAATCCGCCAGCTGATTGGATTCCACCTGCTGCTTCTAAAAAAGCCCCCGCTGCTGTAAAAGAATCAGTAGATTTGATGGGCGCTTTAAAAATGTATCAATTCTATATATTGTGGTTACTGCTTTTTATCAACGTTACCGCTGGTATCGCTTTGATAAGCAATCTATCCCCAATGGCACAAGAACAAATAGGACTTACTGCTGCGGCTGCTGGAACAATTGTATTTATTAGCTCTTTATTTAATGGATTAGGTAGAATTTTCTGGGCTTCTATGTCTGATAAGATAGGAAGAAAAACTACTTTTCTCCTGATTTTAGGAACCCAGGTGCCTCTATTTATAATTCTACCGCAGATCTCCTCTGTTGTTCTTTTCGCTATCCTTTGTTGTTATATATTGGCTTGCTATGGTGGTGGATTTGCTACAATGCCTTCCTTCGCAACAGACACATTCGGACCAAAGAATATCGGTAATATTTATGGAAAAGTGCTATTAGCTTGGGGTATAGCCGGTGTAGTTGGTCCGATGTTAATGGAATATATCAAGAAATCAACCGATAGTTTTGCCACTGCATTATATATCGCAGCAGGTATGTTGGCTGTCGGATTTATACTTGCTTTATTATATCGCAGACCAAAATCCGCATCATAAATTATAGCTTGAAAAAAAGCAAATCCTGCTATATAATTATGTATGTGACATTTTTGAATTTAGCAAATTGGCGATGGGGTTCGCCCCAGAACTATCTCAAATAGAGATTGATAACCCCTATTCATGTTATATCATGGTAGGGGTTTTCGTTTGCCCCTACCAAGACGATTTTTGGTAGGGGTTTTTTATTTATGGCGAAAGTTAGTTATA
>DTPJ01000471.1 GCA_011334435.1 Candidatus Poribacteria bacterium
CGAGCAGACATAATAAGATCATTAAGAGACGGTATGCCTGGCGGAGGATATATTTTCTGCACGAGTAACGTCGCTTTTAAAGGCATGCCTCCTGAAAGATACCAAATGATGCTTGATCTTAGGCAAGAATACGGTCGCTATGATAAAAAATAGTGCCTGATCAGAGCTTATTCTAAACTTTTCCTGATAATAAAAGATAATGATTCCCTCTCTTACTTGCGGAGAGGGAGTTAATTTTGAAAGGAAATCTTATATGATTGATGGACCAAGAGGTATAAAGCCTGATGAACTTGACGAGGTTTGCGATCTCGTCGGCAGAGTTTTTAACTGGCAGATGAGAGAGAATTTTCCAACGTTATTCTGCAAAGAAAACGCTGATAATATAAGAATAATAAAAGCAGATGGAAAGATAGTTTCACATATTGGAATAGTGGTCAGAGACATGATCATAAATGGATGTAGAATTTCTGTCGGAAATGTCGGTGCTGTCTGCACAGATGAAAATTACAGAAAACGAGGTTACGCATGGGCAATATTGGAAGACGCTATCAAAAAACTGCGTTCAGATGGCGTTGATATGCTGTTAGTCTCTGGTTCAAGAACTTTGTATATTCAACACGGTTGCACGCATGTTGGAAAGGTAAATGTCTATACATTGTCATCTGATATTTCTATTCCTAAAATGAAACAGCAAGCAAGGAAATTTGAAATTGATGATTTGCCACAATGGGCTAACCTTCATAGAAATGAGCCTATTCGGTTTCATCGTCCATATAACGATTTCCATGATTTAGTTACAAAAGCGATGGTTTACAGACCAAATAGATCGCTTAGTTCCATACTCACTAACGAAAATATTAATGCTTATGCGGTCATTGCGAAAACTAATGTAAATAAAAGAGAAGTTATCGTAATTGATGAATACGCAGGATCACGTAGGGCGATAATTTCCGCTATTCCAGATTGGTTTGAGCAATACAGGGTTCAGCAATGCAATATACCTGTCCCAATCCATGACATTGAATTCTCAAATCTGTTTGAGTTTCTTGGTATAAGACCATCTTTTAGCAAAGCATCTGGGGGAACAATATCAATAATTAATTTCCCTCAGCTATGTAAGAAACTTATGCCATTATTTGAGGAAAAGATTGGCACTTGTGCTGTCCAAAACTTGAATTTCTCCGAGTGTGATAATACTTACACATTTAGACTTGACGGTGAGGTAGCTGTTTACAATGATATTCACGATGTCACCAAGTTGATATTCGGCGATCCACCGGGAATTGACAAACCGACAGAAATTCCAGCACAAGGGAGACTCCTTGATCTGCTTAAACAGATATTCCCAATACCGCGTCCAGAATATGGGTTGAGTTATATATAATATTATTGAAACGTGAGGATAAGAATATGACGAAATTAGCTATTGATGGTGGAGAACCATATCGCAAAGAACCTTTTCCCGGGCGAACACCGTTTGGAGAAGAAGAGGTTCAACTTGTAACAGAAGCGATTAGGTCACAAAATCTCTTTGGGTTAGGTGGGGCAAAAGTCACTGCCTTTGAGAAAGCATTCGCAGAATTTTATGGGGCGAAATATTCGGTTGCATCTACATCTGGCACAGCGGCGATACATATCGCTATTGGCACTGTCAATCCAAACCCCGGCGACGAGATCATAACTGCCCCAATAACAGATGGCGGAACAATCGTGCCGATCGTATATCAAAACTGCATACCGATATTCGCCGATATTGATGATTCTTATAACATGGACCCGAAAGATATTGAGCGGAAAATAACAGAACGAACCGCTGCAATCTTGATAGTGCATCTTTTTGGCAACTCCTGCAATATTGACGAGATTTTGGATATTGCCAAAAGACATAATATCCCATTAATTGAGGATTGTAGTCAAGCACACGCGACGAAGTATAAAGGACGTTATCTTGGAACATGGGGAGATATATCAGCGTTTAGCCTTCAACAATCAAAGTATATGACAACAGGCGACGGTGGCGTTACTATCACAAATAGGGACGACTGGGCGCATAGAATGTATTATTTCAGGGACAAAGGCTGGAATTACAGACCTGGTTGGGGAGCGAGGGTCTATGAATTCCTTGCCCCTTGTTATCGTATGACTGAGCTTCAAGGTGCAGTTGGGCTTGCCCAGATAAAAAAGGTGCGTAATGTTGTTGAAAAAAGAATGGCTTTAGGCAATAGACTAAGGGAAGCTATAAGTGATATTGACGGGTTGACTCCGCCTCCGATCACAGAAGGCTCTGAACACGGATATTGGCTTTTTCCACTTAGAATATCCGCATGGTCGCATAAGGCATTTGCTGATGCTTTGTCAAAAGAGGGTGTTGGTGCAACCGCGGGATATATCTCTGAACCGATCTTTATCTGTATGGATGCACTCGCAGGCAAGAAAACCTTTGGTAATTCAACTCATCCTTTTGATGGCTGTCATGGCGGAAGAAAAATTGATTACACAAAAGGAATGTGTCCTAACGCAGAAGATGCCCTAAACCATATCGTCATCACGGGTTTCAATGAAAATTACACTGAAAAGGATATTGACGATATGGCAGGTGCGATACACAAAGTAGCTGATCTATTGCCGAAAATAAGCTGAGAATTTAGACATCAAAATTTAATGGAATAAAAAAGTCCGAATTTCTGTTAAAATAAGCTGTTTGTTATGTAGTTTTGAAACATTTAATTTTAAGGGAGGAGTAAAAAAATGGAAGAAATGAAACAAATGCCTTTGATTGGAGACAAGGCTCCAGAATTTCAAGCACAAACTACCAAAGGACCTATAAATTTTCCGAGTGATTACAAGGGAAAATGGGTAGTATTATTCTCACATCCTGCTGACTACACACCTGTTTGCACTACCGAATTTGTGGCTTTTGCAAAACGCAACGATCAATTCAAAGAGTTAAATACTGAACTTATAGGGCTTTCTATTGATCAAGTATTTTCTCATATCAAATGGGAGGAATGGATTAAAGAGAAACTCGGCGTAGAGATACCGTTCCCGATAATCGCAGATAATACTGGCAAGATAGGTGCGATGTTTGGTATGCTTCATTCAGTAGTGAGTGGAACTCAAACCGTTAGGGCGGTATTTGTGATTGATCCTGAGAGTGTTGTAAGGGCTATATTATATTATCCTATGAACGTCGGGCGAAATATGGATGAGATCGTCAGATTGGTTAAGGCACTTCAAGTTGCTGACAAAGAAAAAGTCGCATTGCCAGCTGGATGGCCTAATAATGAAATTATAGGTGATAAGGCTATTGTTCCTCCTCCCAATTCAGTTCAGACAGCGGGAGAGAGATTGGAATCGGCAAAACGTGGCGAAGTAGAGTGCTATGATTGGTGGTTCTGTTATAGGAAGTTGTAATAGTAAGATTAAAATAGCCTCAAATTTGCTATCCTTTTTATTTAAATCCCCCTATTCTCATAGCCATTGAGTTAAGGACTTTTAACCCCGAATGGGTGATATATTTATAGAAAACACATAAATGAAAAATCTTTTAGCTCCGTCAGTAGCGACATATAACTTTTAACTTTTAAACTTTTAACCTTCAACCTTTAACTTTTAACCTTACTTATTTTAGGAAATGTCTGAATTAATTTTCTAAGATCATAATACCATATTGACTTATAAATAAAGGTTTTTTTATAATGTCATTGCGTTGACAATTAAAGGTTTTAATGTGGTGAAAAACCTTACAGGAATAGTTTGCCCTTTTCCCTTTATTTTTTTTGACTAAATAACTTTAGATAAAATATAATTTTATTGGAGTATATGTTGAGGAATTTCTA
>DTPJ01000842.1 GCA_011334435.1 Candidatus Poribacteria bacterium
AATCGGCGGAGACCCCGGCATCGGAAAATCAACGCTTCTGCTTCAAGTCCTTGATAGATTGACACAAAATTATGGAAAAACGCTTTATGTCTCTGGCGAGGAATCAGCACGTCAGATAAAACTTCGCGCAAGTCGTCTTGGGATTGAATCTTCCGACCTACATGTCCTTTGTGAGACTGACATAGAGGCGATAGAAGTTCACATAGATAAACTATCTCCTAAAATAGTCGTTGTAGATTCTATCCAAACAATGCAGAGATCGGACATAGACTCAATTCCCGGAAATATAACACAGGTTAGAGAAAGTTCAATGGCTTTAACATCAATAGCCAAAAGCAGAAATATACCGATATTTATTGTCGGACATATAACCAAAGAGGGCAGTATTGCTGGTCCTAAGGTTATGGAACATATCGTTGATACAGTTTTGTATATGGAAGGCGATTCGTATCATGTTTACAGGATATTACGTGCAGTTAAAAATCGCTTCGGCTCAACAAACGAGATCGGGGTTTTTGAGATGAGAGACTCTGGGCTTGTTGAGATCACTAATCCATCAGAGATGCTTTTGAGTGAGCGAAAAGAGAATATATCTGGCTCAGTTGTTGTGTCAATAATGGAAGGGACTCGCCCAATATTGCTTGAATTACAGGCATTAGTATCTCCTGCTTACTTTGGCGTGCCACAACGCACTGCTAATGGCATAGACCGTAATAGATTGGCTTTGTTGTTAGCAGTTTTGGATAAAAGGGCAGGTTTTCGCATCCAAAATTCAGATGTCTTTGTCAATGTCGTCGGCGGTATGCAGGCAGAAGAACCAGGCATTGATCTTGGCGTTACGGTTGCCCTAATATCTAATCATAAAGACAAACCTGTCGATCCAAAAACTGTGGTCATAGGTGAAGTGGGATTAGGCGGAGAGGTTAGGGCAGTTTCGCAAGCGGAAAAACGGATAAAAGAATCCGCAAGGTTAGGATTTAAAAGGGCTATTATATCTCATTATAATGTTCGTGGACTTAATATAAAAGAGGATATTGAAGTTGTCGGTGTCCAGATGGTAAAAGATGCTTTAAATATCTTATTATGAAATGGTATAAACTGAATTGGGATTTCTTGTAATCATATTATTAAATCATTTATTCAATTCCCAATTCATAATTCTTAAGGTGGTGAAAAGTGTTGGTAATGTGGGTGATTCGTATTTTATTTATTATTATTAGTTCTATTGTAGGTTATTCGTGCAGTTATTATGTAAATATCAATAAATGGCAAGGGTTTGCGACAGGATTAATTTTCTCAATCGTTGTTGTAGTTATTGAGCGACTTCTAAGAAATGTTTCACTTAAAGAAATAATATCATGTTTGTTTGGATTAGTTGCTGGACTTGTCGCTGCTAATCTTTTGGTATTCTTGACATCGGTTATAATAGAGGGTAGCGAGAATAAAAATATACTTCGCATGGTAGCGGCAGGATCAAGTCTTACGCTTGGTTATCTTGGAATGACTGTTGCTTATAAAAAACGTGATGAATTTTCATTTTTTGCACCTGTGGAAGCAGGGTTTTCTAGGCGAAGCAATAATAACATAAAAATTCTTGATACTAATGTGATAATTGATGGTCGTATATTGGATATTTGCGAGTCTGGCTTTATTGAAGGCACAATAATTATCCCGCGTTTTGTCTTAAACGAGTTGCAATATATCGCTGATTCTGCTGATGTCCTTAGGCGAAATAGAGGGCGAAGAGGTTTGGATATACTTCATAAAATGCAAAAAAATCCCGGTATTGATGTGCGGATAATTGAACAGGATTTTCCAGATATAAAAGAAGTAGATGCTAAACTGATAGAATTAGCGAAGTCTATAGGTGGGAAAGTTATCACTAATGATTTTAACCTAAACCAAGTCGCCGAGCTTCAAGCGGTGTCTGTCCTCAATATTAACGAACTCGCTAATGCGGTAAAGCCAGTAATACTGCCGGGCGAGACTATGAACGTCAGAGTCATAAAAGAAGGCAAAGAGCAGGCACAAGGCGTTGCATATCTTGATGACGGAACTATGGTTGTAGTGGAAAATGGCAGATATTTAATAGGACAGACTTTGGATGTTGTCGTTACAAGTATCCTTCAAACAACCGCTGGAAGAATGATATTCACTAAGAAGAAAGAAAACGGCGACTCAGAAACAAGATATTCATAAATGCAAGCACAAGCAATAATACCCTCAGCAGGTTTAGGCAAAAGGATGGGAGGCGTAAAAAAGCCTTTTATCCTTTTAAGAGATAAGCCGATTTTAGCATGGACGTTAGATGTTTTTCAAAAGTGCGAATCCATAGATAATATATTAATTGTCACAGCAGAAGGCGATGAAACTCGCATAATTAATGAAATCGTTAATCCATATCATTTTGATAAAGTTTGTGATATTGTCATCGGCGGAGAAACACGCCAAGAATCAGTATTTAACGCCCTTTGTAAAGTGCGGTCAGATGCCGATATAGTGGTTATTCACGATGCGGTCAGACCGTTTGTTACAGAGGATATGATACTCAAATCAATAGAGCAAGCTGATCAATTTGGTTCAGCGATAGTCGCAGTTCCAGTTAAAGATACGATCAAAGAGTCCAACAATGATGGATTCGTATCAAAAACACTTGATAGACAACTACTTTGGTCAATTCAAACTCCGCAGTCCTTTAAATATAAACTCATCATGCAGGCACATCGTTATGCAAGAGAAAATCAAATCCAAGCAACCGATGACGCGTCTCTGATTGAACAAATAGGACATAAAGTTAAAATTATCATGGGAAGCTATGATAACATAAAAATTACAACAGTTGACGACATAGTCATTGCAGAGGCGATCCTAAAATTGAAGGGAATGATCTAATTTATGATTCATAATTTCTTACAACTTCCTTCACTCTCTTTTGTTAAGGGACAATTTGCTTTTGGATTAACTTATTGCAGTTCGTCAATTAAGGCATTTTTAATTGTTTTATTGCTTTCACTAATTTACGGATGTAGCACATTAAGCCAGCCTAATAATTTAAGGAAATCAGACACTTCTTCGGCAATTATAAGCGGATCAGAAGGTCAACTGCCAAGCACTTATCAACTTCACGACGTCCCGCACAATCCCCGTAAGCAAAGAGGCACAGATTGCGCTCCCGATTCTTTGAGAATGGTGCTTAGTTATAGAGGAAGAAATGTCGGCGAGCAAGATATACCAAGATTACTTACAAGTAGAGGAACAGGCGGAGGGACTACCTTTGGTCAAATGCAGGATATCGCGGTCGACTCTTATGGATTGCCTACTTTTGTTGTCCATAACTGCGATCTTGATAGCATAAAATCAGCAATTGTCAATAAAATTCCACCGATAATAGCTTATAGATCGGGCGGAAGAAATTTTCATGCTGTTGTTGGAGTTGGATATGATGATAAAAGAAACCTAATGTTTGTTCATGATCCAAATATACTTGGCGTTCGGAAGATGCGATATTCTGACCTTGGTGGATTTTCAGATGACGGATTACAAAGGCTTTCCTGTCTATTTGTGCTTCCAGCAGGATCAACGGAAGATGAGTTCCGAAAAGATTTAGCGAAATATGTTCCAAAAGAAAATATTGACAAGTTGATAATATCGTCAATGTATCCATCAGGAGCTGGTAAGTAGCTTCTAAGATAGGTTTAAGATGTTTTGAATAATTAAAGCTTATAAAGGGAGGTATTCTTATATGAAAAAAGTTAAAGTTGGTTTGGTTGGTTCTCAGTTTGTTAGCACAATTCATGCTGAGTCGCTTAAACGAGTCCCAGATGCAGAGATCA
>DTPJ01000663.1 GCA_011334435.1 Candidatus Poribacteria bacterium
AAGTTAAGGACTTTTAACCCCGAAGGGGTGATATATTTATAGAAAACACATAAATAAAAAATCTTTTAGCTCCGTCAGGAGCGACATATAACCTTTAACTTTTAACCTTTAACTTTTAACCTTACCTATTTTAGGAAATGTCCGAACTCATGCCCTAAGCTCAGATATTTTCTATTGCCATTTTGAATTTGATGATGTAATATGACTTAAAAAGAAAGTCTCTTGAATACAAAACAATAAGTGGAGGGACAAAAATGGATAGATTAAAAATTGCTTTGGTTGGTGCTGGAAATAGAGGAAGCCATGTATATTTGCCGATAATCGCTAAGATGGACGAAGACCTTGAACTTGTGGCAATATGCGACGAAAGCTTGGATAAAGCAAAACAACAAGGCGAGGCTTACAAAGTGCCATATTTCACTAATGTAGTTGATATGGTAGAGAAGACAAAGCCTGATATTGCAGCGGTAGTGATCAATCCTAATCGCAATCACGAGGCGGGAATACCGCTATCAGAGATGGGAGTGAGCTATTGCACAGAAACGCCTATTGACACCGATCTTGGTTGGGCAGATAAGATGATCGCAACCGCAAAAGAACACGGAACGAGATTAGAGGTTTGCGAAAACTATTATCGTGTCCCAGGCGAACGGATTAAACGTGAGCTTATCCTTGCAGGCGTCTTTGGAAAAATCCTCACCGCATACAACGATTTCAACGGTCATGGCTATCACGGAGTTAGCCTGATACGAAGTTATATCGGCTTTGATGTTAAAATTACTCGTGTAATTGGTATGTATAAAAACTTCCCTGTGCAGGAACATGTTTATAGAAATATGAAGCCTACAACAGAAGATTGGCAATTTGGATTACTTGAATTTGAAAATGGCTCTGTTGGTGTCTTTAATTTCAGTGGACTTTCCTATGGCTCACCGCTTCGTTGGCATAATTCAAGCAGATTTTACGGAGAGAAAGGTATGTGCATCGGCGATGGACAACGGAGTTACTCATATAAGGAACAGATAGCCATCTTAAACAGCTCCGCAGATGCCAAACTGCCTATTGTAGTTGAAAAGCGAACTAAAAAGTCAAAAGATGGTATGGATGTCTTAGATGTGCTTGTTGCGAAGACTGATCCTGATACAGGTCTTGAAGTTGTCTGGAAAAATGAACTAAGCAAATACTCACTTAGCGATGGACAACTCAGCGTCGCTTACGAGTTGTTAAGCATTGCAAATGCACATAGAAATAACACCGAGCCTGAATATGGGGCAATAAACGGCAGAATAGATCAGGAAGTTTCTATCGCTATGTCAAAATCATGGGGCAGTGGAAACGCACCTGTTGAACTACCATTATCGGTAGAACCAAGATGATCTTGATAATAACCGCGAATTGAAAGGAGTTTTAATGTTATCAATTACCACAGACTACGCAAGAGATGTTGGCGATCCATCACCTTATCTTAAACGGATAGGAGAGGCGGGATTTTCGCATATACATTGGTGTCATCAGTGGAATACGGACTTTTTATATTCAAAATGGGAAATAGAACAGATTGAAATCTGGCTTAAAGAATTTGGATTGAAATTGCTTGATCTACACGGATCAGCAGGCAAAGAAAAGGCATGGGCTTCTCCTTGGGAATATCAAAGGCTTTCTGGGGTTGAGCTTGTCAAAAATAGGATAGATATGGTCGCTTATTTGGGGGCAGATGTTGTTATTATGCACGTCCCCGCCGATCCTGACTCAATACCTATCCGAAAGTCGCTTGACGAGTTACAGCCTTATGCGAGAGAACGCAATGTCCGTATAGCTATTGAAAATGGGCATTTCCCCACTATAAGCAAACTGCTTTCTGAATATCCGCCTGACTATCTTGGGCTTTGCTATGACTCAGGACACGGCAACGTCCCAGAAGCACAAGGGCTTGATAACCTTGAAAAACTCAAAGATCGCCTGATCTCAGTTCACCTTCACGATAACGATGCCAGCGGAGATCAGCACAAAATGATGTTTATGGGAACGGTAGATTGGGAAAGGTTAGCAAACATCATGGCACATTCTTCCTATAAAAAACCTGTTAGTATGGAATTGTCAATGGGAAGATCGGGATTTACCGAAGAAACAGAAATGGAATTTTTAGCCAAAGCGTTTGAGACTGGGACAAAATTTGCCAATATGATAGAAAAATATAGATAACTCGGTTGAAGGTTTAAGATCGTGAGGATTTTCTTCTGATCTTAAATCTTAACCGCTTTATATTTGAAAAGGAAAGCTATATGAGCAAAAAGATAAGACATTCAGAAGTGGCGTTTATGTATAATGCGGATAAGGAAATCTATAAAGCATACAAGGCAACTTGGGTCGCTTGGGGCGGAGCGTCTGTTTCTGCTGTCCAAACCGCACACGAATTAGGCATGCACTTTGTCGGCAGTATGTGGACTTTAACCGCAGGGGCAGAAAATATCCATAAACGCAGTGATCTCAGAGATGCTGTTTCAAAGGACATATTGCTTGAACCGATCATCGTTCCATGGCTTTGGGATCACACTTACGAAGGCACTCCGTCATATTTCGGTTGCACAAATAATCCGACATTCAGGCAGTTGTCAAGAGAAAGGGTCATTGATGCTATGAAAACAGGAGCAGATGGACTACACATTGACGACCATCTCGGCACTGCTGGATCGTTTTGGCATGGCGGATGCTTTTGCGATTATTGTATAGACGGTTTCAGAAAATTTCTTGCAGATCAAAAATATGAGGAAATAGTAAAAAAACATAAAATTGACTTGGACAATTTCAATTATCGTGACTTTATAAAATCTTTTGTGTCTAACAGGGAAGAATATCAAAGAAAGCGAAGTCAATTGCCATTAACAGAATTATATCAAACATATCTGGTAAAATCTGCTGCACAATTTGTCAAAGAACTGAGGAAAATTGCTGAGGACACAAAAGGCGGAGAGATCACTTGCTCTGCTAATACAGGCATCCCTAACCCTGTCCATCTGGTCACAACGCCAAATCTAACTCATTGTGTCTGCGAGGTAGAATATCGCCACAACAACGAAAACGCACCGAAAGCATCGCCGATTTCTGCTTATAAAGTAGCAGATGCAATAAATAAGCCAGTGATGGCAACAGCGTCAGGTTGGAACTGGGCTTATGCACACGCAAATAATAATGCTGTTGGGCTTGTCAGATTATGGATCGCAGAAACTTATGCTCTTGGACATAGGTTGATGGTCCCTCACAGGAAATGGGCATTTACACAGGAAAAAGGCACGCATTGGTATCAATCTAAACCAGAGGATTTCGCTTATCTATATAATTTTATAAGAGATAATAGCGAACTATTTGACGATTATGAACCATTTAGTAGAATAGCATTGATATTCCCAAACAAGGGCATTCGTCGCCACGGTCTCGGTCTATTTCAGGAAATATGTAAGCGTCTCGCGGATAAAAATTTGTTTTTCTCCGTTGTTATCGCAGGTGATGACTGGATAGAAGACCGTTTGAAAACTGAGAATTTATCAAATTATGAAGATATAATCATTCCAGAACCGTCAGAGCTTGACGATTCTCAAAAATCGGTCATTGAAAAATGGGAATCTGATAAGAATAAAAAAGCGTTTTATGTGAAATCAGTAAACGACATAGATAACATTAACTTAAAATTAACCGTTGAGGTTATTGGACGTCAAAATATATGGGTTTTGCCGAGAATGCGTCCCGATGGATCAGTCGTTTGTCACATTTTAAATCGCAACTATGACGAGTCAGTCGGATTTGTCAAAAATATTGAAAAT
>DTPJ01000116.1 GCA_011334435.1 Candidatus Poribacteria bacterium
GTGTATGTTTCAGCCCAAAACAGTCAAAATAGGAATAATAGGTTTAGGTGCTGGAAGATGGCATATTGAAAGCTTTCTCGCTATCCCAGAGGCAAAAATCTCTGCGATATGTGATATAGACGAAGACAAAATCAAAAGCATAACTACTAGATACGGGATAATTAGATCATACACAAATTATGAGGAATTATGCAAGAGTGATGATATAGACGCAGTAAGCATTTGCACGCCGAATTATCTGCATACACCGATCGCTTTATGTGCCATAGAAAATGGAAAACATATCCTGTGCGAAACTCCCCTATCAACAACATCAGAAGAAGCCGAGAAAATATTGAAAATTGCAAGCAAGTTTCCAGATATAAAGGCGATGACCGCTGTTAGATTTAGATTTAACAGAGATGCTATTTATATAAGAAATGTCATTAGCAAGGGTGACATCGGCAATGTCTATTATGGTTTTGCAAGCTATTTTAAGCAATTAGCAAGATCGCTGAGGAAAACTAATTGGCGGATAAAAAAAGAGCTTTCTGGTGGTGGAACTCTTCTTGATAACGGTTTTAACCTTCTTGACCTTATATGGTGGATAATGGGCTGTCCAGAACCTGTTGAAGCATTTGGGAATATTCATTCTGAAAATCCCGATACATCTGTTGAGGACTTGGCTATCGCAATGATCCGATTTAGAACAGGCGCCACAATAACAATTGAAAGCGGATGGAAAACATTTATACACGACGGATATATGGCTTTGCGTATTTTTGGAACAAAAGGAAACGCAACGCTTTGGCCCTTTAGAATAACTATGGAAGATGGAAGGCATATAACCACAAGAACCGCCGATCATTCCCGCATTATCACTGAAAACCCTTTTATGCACTTTGTCAATTGCATAATGAGTAATAAAAGTCCGATCTCAAATATTGAGCAGGGAACTATTGTCCTAAAAATGTTAGACGCAATATATCAATCAGCAAAAGAAGGAAAAGTTGTCAGTATCAAATAAGATAAGGAGAAAAAATGAAAGTTTATATTTCCGCAGATATTGAAGGGATCACGGGCATTGTCCATGATGACCAAACTTTTGGCACATCTAACGAATATGCATTAGGTAGAAAACTTATGACAAATGACGTCAATTCAGCAATAGAAGGGGCATTGAAAGCTGGTGCAGATGAGATTTACGTTAAAGATGCTCATGGAAATGGACGAAATATATTATTAAACGAGCTTAAAAAAGAGGCTTTTCTAATCGCTGGATGGGATATTATGAGTAGTATGGTTCAAGGCATAGATGAAACTTTTGATGCCCTGATACTTATTGGCTATCATAGTAAGATCGGAACGGAAAATGGAATATTAGCACATACAATGACAGGTTGCATTAAGCAATTGTCCATCAATAATAATCCGATCGGTGAGCCTGAACTAAGCGCATTGACCGCAGGATACTACAACGTGCCAACCGTGTTTATCGCAGGCGATCAGACCGCAGTAAAGGAATTGTCAGCATTCATAAATGACATTCCGCATGTTATAACAAAATATGGCATGGGAATAAATACGGGAAAGCTTATTCATCCTGATCTAACAAAAGAGGCTATATCGGAAGGCGTGTCTAAGGCATTGTCAAATTTAAGCAAGTTCAAACCATTTAAGATTAGTCCACCGTTAAATATGTCGCTAAAATTATCGTTGCCTAAAATGGCTGATCTGATAAGCCTTGTTCCCAATGTAAAACGTGTTGATATTGATGAAGTAAGTTATTTAGCAGATGATGTTCTAAGTATGCTAAAAATGTTCAGAGTTATGCTTGGGCTTGCATGGAGTTTGAGATAATTAGAAAAAAGATTATACCAAATGCTAATTCAATTCTGTCATACTCTTATGTTAAAAGTCAAGAGCAGAATGACATTATTAAGGCATAGATTATGGATAAATATGGAAGAGAAATAAATTATCTTAGAATTTCTGTCACCGATAGATGTAATCTAAGATGCACATATTGTATGCCCCCCGAAGGCATACCGCTTATAGATCATCAAGATATACTTAGGTATGAAGAGATAACAAGAATAGCTAAGCTTGCTTATCAATTAGGATTTAGAAAATTCAGAATCACTGGCGGAGAGCCGTTAGTTCGCAAAGGTGTCCCAAATCTCATTAAAAGTATATCAGAGATAGGCGACGATATTGATCTGTCGCTTACAACTAATGCAATTCTTTTGGCGAGATATGCAGAAGAGCTAAAAAAATCAGGGCTTCAGCGAATTAATATAAGTCTTGACACACTCAATAAAGCCAAATTCAAGCAAATATCACGTTTTGATCTTTTTGACGATGTCATAAATGGCATAAAAAGTGCCATTGACGTCGGATTTAACCCTGTCAAAATAAATGTTGTCGTGATAAAAACCGTTAATGATGACGAGATATTAGATTTTGTTCAACTAACAAAAGATAAACCTATTCATGTGAGATTTATTGAGCTTATGCCGTTTTACAAAAGCAAATGGGATATTGAAAACTTCATTTCCGTTGAGGATATAAGATCGCGCATTGAGTCACATCATCATTTAATAGAAGCAAATAAGACAGACCCTTCTTCTCCTGCTAATGACTATCTGATAGAAGGACATCAAGGTCAAATTGGGTTCATCGCCCCCTTATCCAAGAAGTTCTGTGATGCCTGCAATAGATTAAGACTTACCGCTGATGGACGGCTGTTGCCTTGCCTAATGGGTAACATAGAAATTGACCTGAAAACACCAATGAGAGATGGTGCAGGAGATGACATATTAAAAAGCATAATTCAATCTGCTATACAAAAGAAGCCAAAAGGGCATGATCTATGTAAAGAAGGTATTGAAAAGGTTAATCGTGCAATGTCGAGGGTTGGAGGATGAAAGAGGAATTTACGCACATAGATAAATCGGGAAAAGCCAAAATGGTTGACATCACAGATAAATCAGACACACATCGCATAGCGATTGCTGAGGGCAAAATCTATATGAAAGCGTCAACTCTTGACATGATAGAGTCCAACGAAATATCCAAAGGCGATGTCCTTTCTGTAGCACGTATTGCTGGCATAATGTCTGCAAAACGCACCGCAGAACTTATACCTCTATGTCATACGATACTTTTGACGAAAGTCAGTGTTGATTTTACAAGTTTCCGCGGGGATAATACGGGAATATTGATCAAAGCAGAAGTTACATCCACAGGAAAGACAGGCGTTGAAATGGAGGCTTTAACTGCGGTCAGTGTATCTGCTTTGACTATCTATGACATGTGCAAGGCTGTTGATAGGGGCATGATTATATCAGAAATACGACTTTTGGAGAAACGAGGTGGCAAAAGTGGAACATGGAGCGCCGATAAACATTAAGATCAATGCAGGTGTGATAACAGTAAGTGATCGCTCTTATCGTGGAGAACGAGAAGACACAAGCGGTCCCGTTATTATAGAGATGTTAAAATCAATAGGCGTGGAGATTATAGATTTTAGGATTGTCCCTGATGAAAAGGATATGATCATAGATGCGATGAAAACATTTGCAGATAATCTTAATGTTGATCTTATCATCAGCACAGGTGGGACAGGTCTTTCTCCGAGAGATGTTACCCCAGAGGCTACGCTTGATGTCATAGATAAACGCACTCCGGGCATTGAGGAAGCAATGCGGGCAGAAAGTATGAAAATAACCCCTTATGGCATGTTATCAAGGGCAGTTGCAGGCGTAAGAGGAAAAACATTGATTATCAATCTACCGGGTAGCCCAAAAGCGGTAAAAGAAACTCTTTCA
>DTPJ01000536.1 GCA_011334435.1 Candidatus Poribacteria bacterium
CAGGAATAAATATCGGAGGGCTTGATAACCCAGTTATAAGAAACCCAAGGACTAATCAACCCTACATTCCCGGAAGTTCGCTCAAAGGGAAAATGCGTTCTCTGTCCGAGAAAATCGCGAATCGCCCTCAAAACTTTCGTATTCAAAACATATACATTCATGTTTGCGATAATAAAAATGATTATTCAAATTGTGATGTATGTCATATATTCGGCGTTCCTGGCGACAAGGATTTCTCAAGCCCAACTCGTTTGGCTGTCCGTGATGTTATGTTAGATGAGAACAGCCTATCTGGAATGAGTGCTGATCTCGGTTTAACTGAGATCAAATGGGAAGCAACAATAGATAGGATTACATCAGCAGCAGTTCCTCGCCAGATAGAACGTGTTCCCGAAGGTGCTATATTCAAGGATTTTGAATTGTGTTATGGCATATATGAAAAGTCAGACGTTGATAGACTAAAGAAAGTTTTTGAGGCAATGCAGTTAGTAGAAGATGATTATATTGGTGGTTCAGGCACTCGTGGAAGTGGAAAAATCAGGTTTGAAAATATCACATTAAGTTGCAGACCGGGCGATTCTTATGGAACAAGTGGGACGCCAGAGAAGTTTGACATTCCTGATCCAAAATCTATGAAAGAATTACTTAATTCTCAGGGAAATATAGTAAATTGGCTGAACGGATTGCTTTTTAAGGGGTGAGAATTATGGGCAAAACGATCATATATAAACTCAAGCCCAAAAGTCCTTTCCATATAGGTGGAAGTGGCATTGGCATAGAAAAGACGTGGGAAATTATCCATTCCGATACGATCTTTTCTGCCATTGTATCTACATGGAAAGCTTTGGGCGAGAAGGTTGACTATAATGGAAATATGGAGCTGTTAAAGCCTTTCTCTGATCTGAATAACCCACCATTTAAGCTATCTTCAGCCTTTCCATATTCAAACGATGTGCTTTTTTTTCCTGCACCTATGATAAAATCAGGGGTTGATAAGAAGGAAAGAAAGGCACAATTCATATCCTCAAAAGTTCTACAATCAGGAAAAATTTCGGGTTCAGTGCCAAAACAAGATAGTAAAGTATATGTATCCGAAACTGAAAAAGAAATTGTTCCTGATACAATGTGGATGAGCGGATATAATGCCATTGTCCCAAGAGTTACTATCGATCGGATTTCCTCTGCATCTGCCATTTTCCATTGTGGACTGCTTATTTTTTCTGAAAATTGCGGGTTATACTTTTGGGTAGAATTATTTGACGAAACTTATGAAAATCATTTGAACAAGGCAATTGAATTCCTCAGTGAAGAGGGCATCGGTGGTGAACGATCAATTGGTTGTGGTCGTTTTATTTATTCTGATCCTGAACCTGCATCACTTCCGATTATTGAAAATCCAGATAATTATATGACTTTGTCACTTTATCATCCGACTTATGATGAAGTAATGGCTGGCATATTAGATAACTCTCATTATGAACTGATCACACGCAGAGGTTGGCTTTATTCGCCTGACGGGGGATCGGGAAGACGTAGAAACGTAAAAATGTTGGCGGAAGGTTCTGTCTTCTCAAAACCATCTCTTGTAGGAGATATTTTGGATGTTAGACCGAAAGGATGGTCACATCATCCTATATATGATTATGGATTAGCATTTACTCTGCCGATAAAATGGGGAGGTGAATTAAGTGCCTGATAAAATATATAATGCAAAAATTACCACTATTTCGCCCGTGCATGTCGGTTCGGGAAAAGGTGAACTTATATATGATTATGATTTTGTCGCAGATGGAAATAAAATATGGGTCATAGATCACGAAAAAATGTTTAATGTGGTAAGTGATGAAGTTTTTAATAAAGTAGGTTCTGATGCCCCTATTAATGAATTGCTCAAGCCAAATCAATACAATCAGTGTAGCAAATATTCTCTTAACAGATTGGCAGATATAAAAAAGATAGTTGTCCAAATAAAAAATGCTTATCATCGTCCTTATATCCCAGGTAGTTCTATAAAGGGTGCTATTAGGACAGCTTTGGCATATGCTATGGTTGATCAAAATGTTGTTAATGTGGAGAAAAGGAATATAGATAATAATACTAGAACAGCAGACAGTCGTATTGAAAAGGTGCTTTTCGGTGATGACCCTAACCATGATGTTATGAGGACATTACAGATTTCTGATACTGAAAGTGTTAATGCTATTGCTTTGGATAAAGTTGCTTTATATTCTGTCAAAAGAAATGCCAATGAAGAAAGACTAATCCCTAAGGAGCCTAGAACAGAGTATATGTTTCCTGTTGAAGTGATCCCAGAAGGCACTGAGCTGAACTTCAGCATAAAGATTGATGGTTATCCATTTGAAGGAAGAAATTCCCAAAAACTCCGCTTTGGTGATAAAAAAGGTTGGATAATAAACTTTACAAAATATTGTAATGATTTTGCCCGTGCAGAAATCCGTAATGAACTATGGTTTTACGAAAGATATAAAATTCCCAAAATGAAGGCTTTTTATGAAAAGCTCAGTAAACAGCTAAACGAACTTAATCCCGAAAGACAGTTCCTCCTTCAGATTTCATGGGGAACAGGTTGGTCATCAAAGACCATAGGATTAGCCTTAGATGATGATATATTTTATTATGTAATAGATAAATTCAACCTTGATAGAGGTAGAAAAACTGTGTTTCCAAAAACCAGACGAATTGTGGAGCGAGGCAATATTCCTGAAATGCCATTGGGATGGATAAAGGTCGATCTATTCTAAATAATACAAGGAGATATGCCATGTCAAATGAACCTGAGTTTTATGATCAGCTTATTGAAAGAATGAAAGAAGAAGGTTTGAATGACGAGAGAATTTTTTCTAACATAAAAAACCTTAAGCAACCTGTAAGCGAATGGGAAAAAATGCCAAGAAACAAGGCAGAAACTCAGGAGTTCTATGATTCTAAGATATTTCCTTTAACGAAAGATGTATTTCTTGCCAATCCTAAAAATAGATTAAACGAACAATATGACTATCTAATTTCTACACTTGGTGAATCTCCACATCCATTAATTCTCTCAATATTAGCTATTAATCCAAAAGAGAAGGTCTTTCTTTTACATACAAGAGAGACAGAAAAATTCATTAATTACATTGTTGAAGAATCTGGATTGTGCCATACAAAATGCAAAACAATTCCTATTAATGGCTCAGATGTAGCGGAATTATACCGCAAAATGAAGGAATTATATCCAGAACTTGAAGGCAAGAAAATAGCTATTGACATCACTGGTGGCAAAAAAACTATGTCCTGTGGCGCATCGTTAGCAGGATTTATGATGGGTGCAGAGATATTCTATGTTGATAATTATGGATATGATAGCAATCTGCGTCGTCCTAAACCCGGTGCAGAATTTCTATATAAGGTCAAAAATCCTCTTGAAATATTCGGCGATATAGAACTACGATCCGCAATTCGGCTTTTTAATGATTATAGCTATGCTCGTGCTATTGATATATTGAAAGATTTAGAGGAAAAAGTTCCAGATTATCGCACTATAAAACTTATTCGTTTGCTTGCTGAAACCTATGATTATTGGGATGAATTGAAATTTAAGGACGCACTTAAATCTATGGATGAACTTATAAACCTCATACAGAGATATGAGAGTGGTGGATTAAAATTTGAATTTCAGTCATACATTGGAAGTCTAAAAGAACAGAGAAGAATGCTTGATAATCTTTGCAGTATGATCGGAAAAACTGAAAAAAACAAGGTAACAGAGGAAATTCTAATA
>DTPJ01000893.1 GCA_011334435.1 Candidatus Poribacteria bacterium
AGATGATCGCATGAAACAAGAAGAAATATTGCAGTACCTTCAATCCATCTTTGCATGGTAAACATACTTCTAGACCTTGGGTTAAAGCATTAAAGGAACTGATTACTTTGGATTACCTACTAAGTTAATACAGTCTCCAGGCAGAAAAAAATAGTTGACTTTATTCTTGAAATGATTTAAAATACTTTATAATAATTGACAACTGAATAATGTGATCTCAGGTGCTTAAAAAGATAATAGGGAAAATGGTGAAAATCCATTACGCCCCCGGCACTGTAATCGGTGACGAAATCCAAAAATGCCACTGAAAATCCTATGATTTTTGGGAAGGCTGGAGATTAGGATGACCCGAAAGTCAGGAGACCTGCCTGATGATCTTTACTATTCACCTTCGCGGGAAGGCTGGTAGTGATATATTTATATAACTTTATATCCCTGATCTTCCAACGAAGGTCAGGGATTTTTTTTGCCCTTTTGGAGGTCATTATGAAAAAGTTGATGTCTCTGCTGATCTATATGTCAATATCATTTATGTTTTCTGCAATAATATCAGCAGAAGAATCAGATTTGATCAAGCTTGACGACATTATCATAAGCGCAACCCGCACACAGTCAAGCATTGACAAAGTATCCGTGTCATCATCAGTTATATCAGAAAAACAAATATTTAACAGTTCTGCCAATGACATTGGGGAACTCCTCGGTGAGACAAATATCGTCCAAATATTAGACTATGGACCAGGTTCGTTAGCCTCTGCCTCTCTACGTGGAAGCACGTCTTCACAAGTGCTTGTCCTTATTGATGGGAAACGAATTAATGACTCTCGTGCAGGAGATGCGAACCTTGACATTATTCCTCTTGCAAATGTCAAACGTATAGAAATTATAAAAGGCGGACAATCTGCTATTTATGGTGCTGATGCTATTGGTGGGATCATCAATATCATTACAAAACAACCAGACAGGACAAATGCGAATGTTTGGTCTAACATCGGCTCTTATGGCTTGCGATCTTACGGATTAGATTTTTCCGAAAGGACAAAATATCTATCTGGCACATTTTCATTATCTAATACAAGCTCTGAATCTGATTTCCCATTTCAAAATAAATTCGGCGAAGTTCTTACAAGAAAAAATGCGAATTATGATAAAAGAAGCTTATTCGCAAAGATCGTCATTGATTCGTTTAAATCTGCTATCTTTGATTTATCCGCAAGCCATTATTATTCTGATAGCGGAAGCCCAGGATATATAGGATATTACACTCCTGACGCTTCAAAAAAAGATAAAACTAATGATTTAACTATAAACTTTGAGCATGAGCCGATCTCTATATTTTCATACAAAATCACCGCGTATAATCGCAAGACTTTTATGCGATACATTGATCCGACATATCCATATCCATCAGACGATACACATAAAAATAATATTAAATCTGCGGAAATTCAGACTTATCTATTGAAAAATAGCAAAATCCCGATTGTCAGCGGAATGCTTTTTACAAGTGAGGATGTAAATAGCACGGCGATAGAGAATAGAAATCGGCAAACTTTCAGCATATATGCCCAACAGGAATTGAACAAAAATGTTGATTTGAAATATCTAAAAACTATTTCTATATTTCCTGCGTTTAGATGGGATCATTACTCGGATTTTTCCGCAGGATTAAGCCCTAAATTAGGGATTTTGATCCATTTAGACGATGTATTCACATTAAGATCAAATATCGGAAAATCCTATCGCGCTCCAAGTATGAACGACCTTTATTGGCCATCAAGTGCTATGACTGCTGGCAATCCTGATCTCAAACCAGAAAGATCAACTGATATAGATGCTGGAGTTCAAATCCATATTCAGAGATCATCAAAAAATATCGGAATATCAATGATTAGATTAGGGACAACATACTTTAAAAACAACATAACTGATGGGATACAATGGACTCCTGGGCAAGGGGGCAGATGGACTCCCTCAAACGTTGCCAAAATAGAAAATAGGGGCGTTGAAACAGAAGGGCATATTCAAATTTCCGCCTTTAATATCCCTAATTTCATTAGCATTGATGGCAATTATACGTTTCTCAATTCAAAAAATAATTTAGGCAAACAATTGATGTATCGTCCAAAACACTCCGTCGGACATACAGTCCGCATAGGTAGCGAAAATCTATGGTTTAAGGCTTCAGGGGTATATCAAAGCAGACGTTATTATACGAAAGAAAACACAAAATGGCTTGATCCGTTTATGAAGTATGACTTTCAGGTCGGAATGGAAAGGAGTTTATGGAATGTAACGAAGATCGGCTTAAACATTGAACTGAAAAACGCTTTTGATAAGCAATATCAACTTATATCAGATTACCCATTACCGGGTAGGGAATGGATTTTCAAAGTTTATTCAAAACTTGCAATGGAGGACAGGTAAAATGCGTTCTATCTTTAAGTTTACTGTTGTCGGTTTAATTCTTGCTACACTTTTGCTCGGTTTAATTGGCTGTGGCGAGGAAGAAAGCTCAAACAATAATGTCACCGTTTCCAAATCTGCATACATTATCAATGGCACTGCACAAACTCTTTCTGTATTGGACATTACAAAAGGCGAGATGAAAAATGATGTAATGGCAGTTGGCAAGTGGCCTGCGGACATAAAGATTTTTGGTGATAAAGCTTATGTTGTCAATACTGGCGATAACAATGTTCAGATCGTTGACCTTGTAACCGTAAAGCAATCAGGATTGATCAATACAGGGGATAACACAGGTCCTGAAAGGATCGCTTTTTTAGATGATAAAAAGGCTTACATAACTTGTCTAAACACAAACTCTACTAAGGCAGTTGATCTATCATCTGGAAAAGTTACAAAGGATATACCCGTTGGAGTAGGTCCTATGGGCATTGCTGTTGCGAATAAGAAAGCTTATGTATGCAATTCTGCTTATGATTTCATAAACAACTCGTATGGCAAAGGGACAGTTTCTGTTATTGACTCGTCCAAAGATGAGGTAATCAAGACCTTAGATGTAGGGACAAATCCATTAGAGGCTTTGACTGTTGGAAGCAAAGTCCTTATTTTATGCGTTGGCAACTATGCCGATGTTATGGGCAAGCTATATATAATTGACAGTTCATCTGACGCAGTTTCAAAAGCAATAGACCTTGGGACAACGCCTTCTGGATTTGCGGTTTCTCCGAAAAATGTCGCTTATATAACGACCTTTGGCGGACTAATAGCAGTGGACATCAATTCTGGCGTGATGATTCACGATGCAAGTTCGCCTTTGAAGGATTTCGCTGGCGGTTCTGGAATAGCGTTCTCAAGCGATGGCAATGCTTATATATGCGTTGCTGATTGGCAGGGGGGAGGCAATGATAAACTGCTGGTTATGGATGCATCAGAAAAACTGGTCGCTACCTATAAAGCCAGTGGCGGAGCAAGCATTGTTGCTGTAAAGGATTAGACAGTATCTGAAAGTGCCTTCAGGTTGTCAAATCCTATCCTTGTTTATTCACAGTAGAATAGGCGATAGGGATAACTTGTCGCCTATTTTTTAACCCAATGAAATTTCACCAAGAAAAGTATCAAAAATATTTTCAAGGTTTTTAGGGATAATTTTTCCGTCCAAAAGCATTATAATTTTATCCGTAAGCCTATGTGCTTGTGATAGATCATGCGTTGTAAATATAATAGTAGTTCCGTTTTCGGAATTGATCTTACGCAATATCGCTTCTATAATATGGATATTTTTTCTATCAACATTTGCAGTAGGCTCATCTAA
>DTPJ01000090.1 GCA_011334435.1 Candidatus Poribacteria bacterium
CCGTTCATAATCTAACCTATTGGCAAAAGGAATTTCGTTAGACGTTAGCTCTTTCAAAACTGTCTCTTGATTTATGTTTTTAACTTCACCATCAATGTTATTTTCTGCCAAAAGATCATTAAGAATCTCATTGAATACAGAATTAGTTTTACCTTGTTTGCCAAATCCGATGTTATTAGATTTGCTATCAAGTGGCATTACATCATTTATTTGAGTTTGTAATAATACGATGTTGTTCATATCAATAAGATTCCCTTGTAGAATTTGCAGAGCTGACAATGATTTTGCTAACTTTGGCTGCATAACTTGGATTTTTAGCAGCTATCTCTCCCATTATTTTTCCAGCGATCCTATCATTCATTTCACACAATATACGTTCTGTTATATTTGCGTCTAACTCACAGAGGACAGCGGCAGCATCTTCTGCCTTCATTGCACTATAAAGCTTTGCAAGTTGTTTATATTTATCAATATTTGACTTTGTAGTATTAAGCGTTTCAACATCTTCCTTAATAGTTGATAACTTTGCCTGTTCCGCAGAGACTTCTGCTTTATATTTTTCCAATTCGGTCTTCAAAATAGAGGAGTCATTTTGGGCATAAGTTGTTGTGGGATTAGTCTTTATTGCATTTTGGCTTATCTCTTGCTTGACTTTTGGTTCGTTTTTATTTTCTTTTTGTTCACTTTGAGTTTCTTCAATTACTGCCTCGCCTCTATTGCGATCAAGTGTCCCTGTAAAAAACATTGTGGCAACAACCGAAAGTATAAAAGCTGACAAACCTGCAATAATTATTATTTTCATTCTGAATTATCCTTTCTTAAAAACCGATTTGTCACTAATTCGTCAATGGCTTTATTCTCTTTAATATTTAGATCATGTTTATATTCATCAAGTTTTTTTTCCCGAAGTTTTTCAATTATCCTTCTGGATTTTGAGGCATCTATGAGTTTGTCTCTTTTCTTTGTTATCTCTTGATCTAAGTCATTTAATATTTTTCGTTGAATAATTGATTGTCTTGACAATTCTTCAAGATATGAAAGAGAAACTCGGTTTTTATCTTTTAGATTACCTTGCAGTATTCGTTGAGTTTCCCTTATATCAAACATTTTTTCCTCTTCTAACAACTGTTTTTCCCTAAGAGATGCCAATTCCATACGATATTGGTCTTCAATGGATTTTCGGTATTTTAGAAGAGTTTCTAATCCAAACTTAAAGCGCATTTTTTCCTCTCATCAGAGAAACATATTAATTAGAAGTATTGAAAAAACATCATAAACATTGATCTTACACAAAATAATGAACGGTTGCTAAATATAAGTTGCAGATTTCGTGCCATAATCGTTATCTAATCAGACACATTCCGAAAGAAATATTGTTAAAGACAGCACATTTTTTGAAAGTGGCAAAACTCATGTCTGTTTTAGCGTCGGGATGAGAATTCCCATTGAAGTTGACATCAATAAAATATAGGTTTCCGCCGAATGTAACCGCCTTAAAATCTGATATACCCTTGAAAATGGCAGACCTAAAATTGGCATCGCCATTGAATACAGAAGCACTGAAAAATACGTTGGTATTGAAATTTGCTGAGTTAAATAGTGCGTCTTTATCAAATTCAATAGAGTCAAAAAATGCCCCATTGAAAGATGAGCGGATCACTGACCCTGTGCCAAAAACAGCGGAACTGAAATTGGCAATTCCTTTAAATTTACATGACTTAAATCTTGCCCCTTGCAGGAACTTTGCTTGAGAAAAATTTGCGTCACACATAAACACCGATGACCTAAAATCGGTATTTCCATTGAATACAACTGATTCAAATGAGACGTTTTTATCAAAATTTGATAGCCTAAAATCTGCCTGTCCATTAAAAACAGAAGCGTTAAATGATACATTACTACCAAAGCGGATTTGCTCAAAAAACACATTTCCAAGAATTTCACTATTGCTTATCTCTATGTCACCCGTGATAACAGTTTGAAGGTTATCTTTTTTATTTGCTGATACGATCTTTCTCATATCAAGATCGTTTTGGATAACCGCATATTTAACATCAATGTTATGTCCAAGCACAATTTCATTTATCAGTTCCGATGACGAAACTGTTATCAGTTCATCTTGCTTTCCATGTATTTTAAAAGTTATATTCTCCATTTTGCTTACATCAGTTTAGTAGTTGAATTAAGGCATTAATAGTTGAATTAAAATCTGATCTCTCTTCAACTGGTTGTTTTAGGAAATTGTTTATTTTATCAATATTATCTATCGCGTAGTCAATTTTAGGGTTACTACCTTTGACATAAGCTCCTATATCTATAAGGTCTTTTGCATCGTTATATACTGCAAGAGTTTCTCTAAATTTTCCTGCTTTTTCTCTATGATCGGGAGATGTTACCTCTACCATAAGTCTGCTAAGGCTTTGATTTACATCAATTGCTGGATAATGATTTCTAATAGCTAATTCTCTGGACAAAACTATGTGTCCATCTAATATTGATCTCACACAATCTCCGATGGGATCGTTCATATCATCGGCTTCAACAAGGACAGTGAAAAGACCTGTAATTGTCCCTTTGCTCATCGTAGTCCCTGCTCTTTCCAATAATTTAGGCAATTTTGCAAATACTGATGGAGTATAACCTTTTGTTGCTGGTGGTTCACCTATTGCCAATCCGATCTCTCTTTCTGCCATAGCATATCTTGTCACAGAATCCATCATCATCAGGACATCTTTTCCTTGATCTCTGAAATATTCAGCTATAGCCATAGCGGTAGATGGTGCAAGCGACCTCAATAATGGTGGTTGATCCGACGTGGCGACGACAACGACAGATCGTTTCAATCCCTCGTTACCAAGGTCTTTTTCTATGAAGTCTCGGACTTCTCTTCCTCGTTCGCCGACAAGGGCAATTACATTGATATCTGCTGATGTATTTCTTGCGATCATGCCCAAAAGGACGCTTTTTCCGACGCCAGAGCCAGCAAAAATGCCGATCCTTTGACCTTTCCCACAGGTATTTAAACCGTCAATAGCCCTTATGCCAGTAGCTAACGGTTCTTTTATCCTTCTCCTCTCAAAAGGATCGGGCGGATCGTTATGCACTGGGTATTTAGCAAGGGGATCATCATCAGAAAATCCGTTTTCAATGCCATCAATAGGTTCACCAAGCGCGTTCAGAGTCCGTCCAAGCAATTTATCGCTAATACCGATAGTAAGTGGTTTTTTATTCGGCATGATACGGTCACCTGATTTTATGCCGTTAATACTGCCATAAGGCATGAGCAATACCTCATCTTTTGTAAATCCAACGACTTCTGCCTTCACGTCCCTCTGATCTTCTGTAAAAATTGTGCAAAGTTCACCTATTGACGCTGATATGCCAACCCCACGAATAACTAAACCGACAACTTGTGTAACTTTTCCATATTTTTTCGGTATTTGAGCGTAATTAATTGCGTTTATGATGTTTGTTAGTCCCATATCCTTAACTCTCTTTTTGCGAGTTAATAGTTTCCAATATTGATTCAAATCTTGATTCAAAGGTCATATCAACTATGTTTTTATCAGTTATAACTATGCATCCTCCGTTTGTTATTGATGGATCGTCCTCAAATGTTATCTTCGCTGTTGGATTAAAGGTAACGGATTTAAGATAATCTATCAATTCTTTGGAATTCTGTTCCAAAAGCATTCTATCTTTGGGATTGATGCGTATGATAATTTCATCATCTGTTCTTGCAGTTTTGATCGCGTCTTTTATTATATCTATTATTA
>DTPJ01000805.1 GCA_011334435.1 Candidatus Poribacteria bacterium
CACAAAAAGACGAAGCAATTAAACTCCGATTGAGTAACGAAACTATGATAATAGCTAATGCAGAAGAGAATATCATAATGACAAAAATAACCAAATTCGCTTTTATAATGCCAGATGGGGTCATTTTTTGATAATCGTAAAGAAATATAAAGATGATTATATTTATGATTAATATAATAGCTATATTGTAAATATTTGATACAATAAGTTTATATAAAATTATTGGCGATCTTTTTATTTTTGTGAAGATTAATTCGCCGATCTCTCGCCTTGCTGATTTACTGATGAAAGAATTAATAATGCTTGCAGGCGTAAACAGTAGGATTGTCACAGATAAAGATATGAACAAGGCTAATATTCCATTTGCAATTTTGATCAATAAGACAAGCGAAAACAATATAACTAAGCATATAGCTCTTGCTATAATAGCTGATATGATTTTTTTTATTTGAATTTTTCGTTTTAGTTCAAGTTTTAATAAGGAATTCATAATATTAATCCGTTTAAGCGACAAAGGAATGAAACATTACCGAGATGCAGACCTTTATTTTTTTCTATTATTGATATTTTATCATAGATAAACTATAATTTTGTATGCCTAATTTTTAACCTAAATACAGACACAAGGATTGGAAAGAAATATGTTAATAGATACTCATGCTCATCTTCAAATGAAGGACTATAACTCCGATAGACAAGCAGTGCTTGACAGGGCAAAATCCGCGGATGTTGAATATATAATTAATGCCAGTTTTGATATACCATCAAGCCAATTAGCAGTTAAACTTGCTGATGAGAATGAAATGCTTTTTGCGTCTGTTGGCGTCCATCCACACGACGCTAAAACGCTTGATGATAAGGCATTGGAGACATTAAAGGAACTTGCACAAAACAAAAAAGTTGTCGCAATAGGGGAGATCGGACTTGACTATTACAGGGATCTTTCTCCACGCTCTATTCAAAGATCAGCTTTTATTGCACAGATAAATCTTGCAAGGGAATTAGATTTGCCGATAATCATACATAATAGGGATTCGCATGATGATATGTTATCAATATTGAAAGAAAATTTAAACGGACTTAGCGGGGTTATGCACTGCTTCTCTGGCGATCAGGATTTTGCAGATAAATGCTTGGAGTTAGGCTTATATATATCATTTGCAGGACCAGTGACATATCCAAACTCCATTGTTCTTCAAAGGATCGCTGCAAATATCCCTAAAAATAAATTTTTCGTTGAGACAGATTGTCCGTATCTTTCGCCCCAGTTTATGCGTGGAAAGCGAAATGAGCCGTCCTATGTGAAAGCAGTCGCAAGGAAAATAGCTGAATTAAGACATGACACATTGCCAAATATCAGCAAAATTACCAGCGAAAATGCTAATGCTCTTTTCAAATTGAATAGGGAGATTAAATGATATTCCAGTTATTTTTTATATTTGTCGGATTTGCCATAGGTATAATTGGAACGATTGTAGGTGCTGGCGGAGGATTTATCGCAGTGCCTATGCTTTTGTGGATTTATCCAAACCTTAATTCAAGTTACGCATCAAGAGTTATCGCCTCATGTTCCATTCTTTTTGTATTCTTTAACGCTTTATTAGGTTCGTGGGAGCATGCGAAGGTGAAGATGATCAAATATAAGGAAGGGTCATTATATTCTGCATGTGCGATTCCCGCGATACTTATCGGCATTTATATAACAGATAGGATGTCGCTTGCATGGTTTAAGATCGTGTTCGGCATTATCATAATCCCTATATCTGTTTTCTCATTTATCCGATCCTACCATGATATAACTGCGAGGGACAAACCAAATAACGCACTTGGAATGGCTATCAGCTTTTTCATCAGTATCTTTGCAAGCACATTAGGCGTTGGCGGAGGCATATTATACGGTCCTACATTCGCATATTTCCTAAAATTTGATAAGCTTGTGGCTAAGGCGACTTCTATGTTTATCGTCGGTATAACATCGCTTGTAATCGTTATCCTCAGAACAAAGCAAGATGTCTTGCCTTTTGAATTAGTCGGCTATCTTTTATTAACGTTAGTTTTTATTACAATCGGCTTGTTATCTAACTATGTTATAGATAAACTGTTATCAAAACGACTACAATGTGAATGTCTATTAAATCAAAAGCAAGTCTGCGGAACATGCTTGATCAAGTATCTTTTTTCTGGTATATTTGGCGTGTTAGTCTCTTATATACTATTTTTATTGTCTAATATTGCCAAAGCAGAGCCTTTCGTTAATGGTGAATATGGAAAAATATTCTTAATCACGTTATTACTAACTGTTGGAGGAACGCAATCCTCTAAATTAGGCAATGCACTTTCCATAAAGTTTGGTGGATCATGGGTTATGCGGATTTTGGCGATATTGCTTGGATTAGTTGGAATTTTAACTATTTATAGAGGTTGGTCAGGAATTATCAGTCATTAAGGAGGCAGAAATTGTACACAAAATTATCAAATGTAAAATTGAAATCAGGCGAGGATATGGAAATCGGCGTTGTCTTAGCACCTGATCAGGAACATAGCGAAGCCATTGTCAAAGTCTTACATCACAAAGGCGAACCTTGGCTTACACATGTCAACAAGGCTTTAGATGGCACTATTACTGATTTAGAAACAAGATTTTACATAGGAAAATTGAATGGACAAGTCGTCGCAAATATAATGACTGTGGAATATAACCATACAGGCATACTCGGTCATGTCTTCACCATTCCAGAACAGAGGAGGAAACATATCTGCACGCTTATTATGGAACAACAGATGAACGATTTTAAGCGAAGAGGCGGGGTGCTACTGCTTGGGACGGGTTTTGATTCCGCTCCGTATTGGATATATCATAGCTTTGGGTTTAGAAGCGTCCTTGAAAATTCTGGATTTATGAGATTTTCAACTGATGATAATTTTGAAGAAAAGCATTTTACTTATGGCAAAGTCAAAGCAGTTGACGTCCAATGGAAGCATTGGCCCTTGATGGCAGTGCTTATGTCTGTGAAAGAAACTGAAATTTTGAAAAGTGTATCCAGTGGTCTATATGGCATAGTTAATTTTGAAGGCGGATTTCTCAACTTTATGAAGCGATTGGAAGACGGCAACATTAAAGCGAAGGTATTAGAATCAGAATCTGGCGCTGTTGTCGGCTGTATCACATTAGAACAAGATCACAGATGGGCAGGCAAAACCTATATTTTGGATATGTTTATGCACAAAAACTTCATAGTGAATTATGACGATCTGATAAATTCTATGGAACTGCCAGAAGGTAAGATACAGTGTTTTATTATGGCAAATTCGCCAGATGAAAAGATAAATGCACTTAAAAAATCAGGCTTTGAACAAGAGGCATTACTCAAAAATCAATTCTTTTGGGACAATAAGCGGTTTGATGTTTGTCTGTTCTCCAAATTTGTCGTAGCGTGATAAAAATAGAAAAGGTGTTTTAAGCTCCGATAGGAGTGTTATATTTACTAAAGTCTGGACAATTTTAAGTTAAAAAATGTTGTTAGTCAATCAAATTTACTTTTATTAGGAAGAGAAAATCTTAAAATCCCCCTTTATCCCCCTTTTTCAAAGAGGGAAAGATAGAAGAATCTTTTTCAAAGGGGGAAACTAAAAAGTCATTTTTTTCAAAGAAGGGATTCCTAAAAGTCTCCCTTTGGAGGTTCTTTGGTAATAAATATGAAAAGAAAATATGAAAGGAGTTGACATATTGACAAGGAGTGATGAATTGACAGACTGATAGTGTGCCAGAGAA
>DTPJ01000610.1 GCA_011334435.1 Candidatus Poribacteria bacterium
GAGTGTAGAGATAAATAGGTGATGACAAAAGAGAGCAATCATTAATAATATTTTGTGATTAATCATCTCCTATTGAAAATTGCGGTTTGCGGTCTGTAAGTGCGGAGGGAGGATTTCCAAATGAAGATGAAGGGAGCAACTGGTCAGTCGTTTATTATAGCGCTGATCATTCATGGTGCCATATTGCTTGTGCTTGGAGCGTATATCGCTTACACGCAATCCCCACCTATCAAAGAATGGGTTGCCAGCACATTCTTAAAGGCACAGAAGGAAGTAAAACCTAAGGAACGTCCAAAAGAATTAAAACCTGTTGTTAAGCCTACCATACCAACTGAGCAACCAATGGCTGTTCAGCAAGTTCAAACTGCACCAAGAGTCACCACTGCTGCGGTTATAAGGGCACCTGTGGCTTATGCAACAACAGAAGTATTGGAATTTGATAACACTCCATTGCCTCGCAATGTAACTGTTACCATCGCTAATGCACCACAAGTGAGAGTTGCATCACAGGTCGTTACTTATGCTAATATACCAACAACTACCGCAGAACAGGGAATAACATTTTCTGCACCTGTTGGAGACGTTGGAATTGGTTCTGCACCTGTCGTTGGAAGAGGTATAGTTGGGACGCAAGTTAGAGTAGCCAAAGGAGCTATAAAACCGACAGGGCTTTCAATGATTAAAAACATAACAGTTGCAGATACAGGTTTAGCAAATGTTGCAGCAGCAGTTACACTTGGAAAAGTTGCAGTTGCACCGCTTCCAAAAGGCGAACCCGGCGGTCGTGTTATCGGTCGTGGCAAAGACATTGAAGGTGTTTTCCGTTTGGTCAGGGTCCAGCATGCACTTGCCGATTGGTGGGCAGATCAATCATCTCTTGTCGCTCTTATGGAATGGCTAAATACACAGACTAAAATTAAAACAGACATGAGCGTTGAAGGTGGTTCTATTAGATTTACCGATCCAAAACTTCAGAAATCACCTATGGTGTTCTTCACAGGTCATGATCCTGCCAATGTTAGAAGCAGAAATTTACAGCGTGGTGAACCACTGAAAAACAGGCTTTCTGAGCAAGAAAAAGAAGGTCTAAGAAAATATCTCATTGAATCTGGTGGACTTCTTTTCGCTGATGACTGTGGAGTTAACGCTCCTGCTCAGGCATTCCTAAGACTTACATTAGCACAGCTCAAATATGCTATGCCAGAATATAGCGTTGACAGAATACCAAATGATCATGAGGTTTATAATAATTATTACGATATGGGAGGTCCCCCCGTTGGATTTGATATATTCTGGTGGGGAACACATCCTCCGAAACGTAACTTCCTTGAAGGTATAACCGTAGGTGATCACTTGGGGGTTATAGTCTGCCGAAGAGATTATATGTGTGCAGCTGAAAGCGTCAGCTTACCTACGCGAACTGTCCACTATTCACCCGGTGTGTATAGATTCTTTACAAATGTCGTTGTATATGCTTTGACGCATGGTGGTATTAGCGATTACTCAAATTATGTGCCAGAGGATAAGACAACTGACCGAATCTCTATTGATAAGCCAACAGCTATTCCTACTTTGGAATGATTTTAACGAATATAAAATTCATTAAGGCATGCAGCCCCTCAGATTTAACTGTAGGGGCTGTATTCATTTTATTGAATAATAAATAATACTATGTCCGAAAATATACAAAAAGTCTGGAAAATAAAAGAGCCTGATCAAAGACTGTCTCAGCAACTTGCAGAACAGCTTAAAATTCCTCTTCTCATAGCTAAGCTTTTGGTAAATCGCAATATTACAGACGAAAAATCCGCTTATGAATTTTTACATCCAGATATATCCCATCTTCATTCTCCAAGCAAACTAAAAGGCATACCAGAAGCGGTAGAACGCATCAAAAAAGCAATATCTAATAAAGAAAAGATCATCATTTATGGTGACTATGACGTAGATGGCATAACATCCGTTTGTCTTATGTTCATAGCTTTGAGTAGTCTTGGTGCTAACGTCCATTATTATATCCCTAAAAGATATGAAGAAGGATATGGGCTTAACTATGACAGCCTGACTGAGTTAAAGAAAAGCGGATGCGATCTTCTACTCACTGTTGACTGTGGGATAAGCACAGTTGAAGAGGTAAACTTTGCCAATGAATCTGGTATGGACGTCATAATTACCGATCATCACGAACCCCCCAAGAAAATTCCATCAGCAATTGCGGTAATAAATCCCAAATTATCAGATTCAGGCTATCCGTATAACTATTTAGCAGGAGTTGGCGTTGCTTTTAAATTAGCACAAGCTCTTATGGAAGATTATGACGTCAAAATTGATTCGTTTATTGAAAATAATATTGATTTAGTTGCTTTAGGGACTATAACAGATATGGTTCCTCTTACTGGTGAGAATAGGACTATCGCTTCATTAGGATTAAAAGCATTGAATAAATCTCAGAGAAAAGGCATCCGTGCTTTATGTGAGATCTCCGACGTTCAACAAGGGGCGATTGATAGTTATGCGGTAGGTTTTCGGTTAGGTCCAAGGATCAATGCTGCTGGACGGATGGATATAAACGCATATAATGCGGTCAAACTTTTGCTTACAGAATCAGATGAAGAGGCTATTGAGCTTGCCCGAAAGCTTGATAATTCTAACAAAGAACGTCAAAGCCATGAAAAATATATAATGGACAACGCGAAAAAACACATACAAGAGTATGGGCTTGATAAAGAAAAAGCTATTGTCCTTTCTGGTCAAGGATGGCATTTTGGAGCTGTCGGAATTGCCGCAGGAAAACTCAAAGATTTATTCTTTAGACCGACAGTGCTTATATCTATTGAAGGTGAAATGGGGCGAGGTTCTGCAAGAAGTATCCCCGAGTTTGACATTTATGATGCTATATACAAATGTTCTCCGCTTTTAGAAAAATTCGGTGGTCATAGGGCATCCGCGGGATTTTCCATACCAAAGGAAAATATTGAAAGATTTCGTAAAGACTTTTTGGATATTGCAAATAGCAGTATCTCAAAAACTGACTTATTGCCCAAAATTGATATAGATGCTGTCGTTTCTTTGGCTGATCTATCTATGGATGCGGTTGAAAGCCTTTCTCTGCTTGAACCTTACGGACAAGAAAATCCCCAACCATTGCTTGCAATTAAGGACTTATCTTTAAAGTATCTACCAAAAATAATGGGAAAAGGTAACGAACATTTACAGGTTATTGTGACTGATGGGCAAGCTGTGATGCGAGCAGTAGCGTTTAATATGGCTAAACTTGAACGAGAGCTTAGCGCAGAAAAAGTCAAAGTTGATATTGCAGGATATCCTCGTATAAACGTTTGGAATGACAGTAAATCAGTAGAGTTAAAGGTTGAGGAATTTCTTATTCACCAAAAAACTGATCAAGAGGAATATATCATAGCGTCCAGTGAGATTGTAAAACCAATTCAGATCAAAATCATTGATAGAAGAAATATTCCTGACAAAAAACAATATTTGCGGAAACTCGTATCCACAAAAGAGAAACTATTGATGTATGTAAGAGACGATTCCGCAGTTGACCAACTCCAAAGAATATTATCATCTTCTATATTAAAAGATAAATTAGGCTTATGTTATAGTATGACATCAGAAGACGAAGCAGATGAGATGAAATCAAGGCTAATTGAAGACGAGCTTTTAGCTATTATCTCGTGTATCCCTTTTGAAGAACCCTTAAACGGGCTAAAACATCTAATTTTTTGTCATCCTGTCCCTACAAAAGATA
>DTPJ01000191.1 GCA_011334435.1 Candidatus Poribacteria bacterium
GCCTCCTCTAACAATTTATTCATTTCTTCTTCTGAAAGAGGTTTAAAGTTATCGGCAATATTGAAGTCTTCCTCTATTTCAGAAATTGACGAAATTCCAACAAGTTGAGCGTCAACATCTTGTGAAAGTGAATATCTTAATGCTATCTGAGGATAATTGAATGCCCCACCTGCCAAAGGTTTCATACCTACAATGCCTATGTTAGCTTTACGTGCTACTGGAATTACATCTCTAACGAACTCCTGATCAAAGAGGTTTATGGAGAGCATAAGAGCGTCAAATTCTCCGCTTTCTATCGCCCTTAAAGCAATATCCGCCCTATGAGTTGAAAGCCCGATATATCTTATCTTTCCAGCTTTTTGAGCCTCTTTAAGAGCGGGAAGCGAACCTGAGTCAGACATAATCTTTTCATAATGATATTCTCTGCTTATGTCATGGCAGAAATAGAGATCAATCATATCGGTATTTAGGTTTTTTAGGCTTATATTGACGTCCTCAGCGGTTTCGTCTTTGGATCGTCTTATTGATTTTGATGAAAGATAACATTCTGAACGGCGCGTCTTCATCACTCTGCCGATCAACACTTCGCTATCGCCATAGCATCTTGCTGTATCAACATAGTTTATCCCAAGGTCTAATGCCTTACTAACGATATTTTCAGCTTTATCTGGCATATTGCTATGCAATTTTATGCCACCAAAACTGAGATGTGTTGCTATCATATCTGTTTTTCCAATTCTATTTTTCTTCATAGTTAGTCTCTCCTAAAACGTTTCATTAATCTATTTAGACATTGTTTAGCCCTATAATGATAGGGGTTTATACTTAAAGCAATTCTGTATTCAGATATTGCTTCTTCTATTCTATTTAATTTTTCGTATATAAGCCCCAATGCAAAGTGAGGAAAGGCATTATAAGGTTCTTTTTCAATAATCTCTTTATATTCGTCTATAAGGTCTTTATATCCATTGAAACTTTCGTCTCCACAGCCAAATTTTTGAAAAAATTCGCTATGTTCTTTCATTATACCAGAGGTATCATAGCCCTTTGACATTGCTTTTTTCATAAGATTGATGATACGTCTTGCTTCCATTGAACTTCGTTTTACGCTTGTCACTTCTCCCAATTGGTATCTAAAAAAGTAATCGCATTCCTCTTGATATATTTTATCAGAGACATGATCATCACTGTCAATCCTGCGGGCAAGGTCGTAAAAATGTCTTCTGAAAAATGATATGGCATCGTCTATATCGTTAATTGTCTCACCGATATGATCGTTGTCTATTAATATGCTATATGCCTCGTTTATTTTCATAAATATGCCAGATGCCCAATTTTCTCTTCCGGGATTTTTGTCTGGATGGTATTTAAGAGCAAGTCTCCGATAGGCGCGTTTAATATCATCTTTGGTAGCGTTTTTGTCCAGTTCCAAAATTTTATAATATTCTTTGAGATCATCGGGCATTGCTAATTTCCTCCAAACCAGAGTGCGATCTCGTCTTCTGCCTCCTTTACGCTTCCAGAGGCATGGACAAGATTATATATTGCCCTGTGAGCAGAATTGGCAAAATCCGCTGAATCAACAGAGAAATCACCGCGAATTGACCCCGGCTGTGCTAAAACTGGGTTTGTGTCCCAAATCAATTTCCTGACAACATCAACCGCATGGTTGCCAGAAAGGATCATAATAACTATCGGTCCCATAGTTATATATTCAACAAGCCATTGTCTAACCATTTTCCCTAATTCAAGGGTATCATCTGTTCCCATATCTGCGACTATATCCTTTTCATATCTCTTGTATGTATTGGACATTTTTTGTCCAACGGACCTCAACCAATCTTCGTTGTCTGGATACAGATTAGCGACAATATCGGGATTTGCATTGATCATCTTTAAGGCTTCAATTTTTAGTCCAGAATTCTCAAATCTGGAAATAATCTCACCGATCAGTCCTCTATTCACTGCATCAGGCTTTATCATAGCAAAAGTTTTTTCCAATATTGCTCCTCCTTATGAAATAATTGTCAATTGGAAGTTTTAAGCAACCTATTCAACTGATAGTATATAAAGACAATTTGGCTGACCGCCATAATGAAGTTCGGTCTCTAATTCTGAAAATTCTGACTCAACCTTTTCTAATAATGTTTCTGCGTCTTTTCTTGATACATCAGCACCGTAGAAAATTGTTATAACTTCATTCTCTGGCTCAACCATAGTTTTAAGCAATTCAATGACTGCTTTCTCTGTATCTTTTACTGATACATGTATTTTTCCATTATATCGTCCAATGGAATCATTTTCATAGACCGTTACATTATCGTATTTGGCATTTCTAACAGCTTTTGCAACTTCACCATGTTTTGCCCTTCTCAACGACTTTTCCATATTTAACAGGTTATCCTCTAAGCTAAGATCATTGCGAAATGAGAGGACAGCGGATAGTCCCTCTGATATATTCTTTGAGGGGACAATTTTTATGCTTTTGTGACTCATATTTTCCGCCTGTATTGCCGCGGGGATAATGTTTCCGTCATTAGGCAATAATAAGACTTTATCTGAATATGCAGAATCAATCGCTTGTATCAACTCTGATACGCTTGGATTTCTTTTATCACTCATAACAACTGATTCAACTCCGAGACTTTTAAATACTGCTGATATACCATCACCAGGGGCTACTGCTATTATTGAAATTTCCTGTTGAGCTTCCTGAGATAGTAATATAGGACCTTGAGTTATATGTCTGTGCTGTTTTTTCATATCGTCAATCTTGACATTTGTTGGTTTGCCGTGAATATGTGCGTGAGCTAAGACCTTTTCTGGATCGCTTGTGTGAATATGCACTCTGATCATATCGCCCCAACCGATAACTACAAGATCAACACCAAGTGGAAGAAATGCTTCTCTGATTTTTGCGACATCTGCTTTCTTAGGTATAAGAATAAATTCTGTGCAATAAGGCGTATCCCAAGATTCGTTTACCAATTTCTGAGCGGTGCCAATAGGCTTCATTTCAGGTTTAGTATTGATTGTTAGTGGTTCACCTTTTACTAATCGTAAGATGCCTTCAAGAATAAAAACAAAGCCCTGACCGCCAGCATCAACAACTCCCGCTTGTGCAAGCACAGGAAGAAGATTTGGCGTATTTTGTAACGATGACTTTGCTTTATCTAACACTCTTTCAAGCAATCCGATCATATCAGTTTTATATTCCAAAGCCTTTGCGGTTTCTTCTGCGGATTCCCTTATAACGGTAAGCATAGTTCCTTCAACTGGTTCTGTCACCGCTTGATATGCCCTTTTAGCTCCAAGCTGAAAGCCCTCAATTATATCTGGTGGGAAAAGCCTATTTTTCCCTTTTCCAACTTCTGCAAAGCCAGCTATAAGTTGAGATATTATAACGCCTGAGCATCCCCTCGCACCCATTAATGCCCCTCTTGCTGATGCTTCTAAAACCTCTTCAAGATTAGCATCTTCCATATCTTTAAGCTCGTCAACTGCGGAGATAAGCGTCAATGACATATTTGTGCCAGTATCACCATCAGGGACGGGAAAAACGTTCAGGCGATTAAGCACTTCGCTATTCTCTGACAGCCAGCTTGCACTTGCGACAAGGGCTTTTCTAAATCTATCTCCATCACAATATAGAATTCCCACTATGATCCCTTTCTTGTATAATTTATGCTTCGTCAATCTTTATAACGACTAATGTTATATCATCTGCCTGTTGGACATTACCGCAGAAATCTTTATGACA
>DTPJ01000285.1 GCA_011334435.1 Candidatus Poribacteria bacterium
GGTCAATTACATTAAAGCCTCCGCCAGAAAGCATATATTTAACAAGATTTTTGCCGATGTCGTGTAGATCGCCTTTAACCGTTCCAATAACGACTGTTCCTTTATAAGATGGCTTATCACTTGCCAAGTAGGGTCTAAGTATATCCAATCCGTTTTGCATAGCCCTTGCAGCTATCAATACGTCAGGAATATAGATTTCTCCCTCACTGAACTTATCGCCGATCACGGACATAGCAGAGACAAGACCTTCGTTTAATATTTCACTTGCAGGAACGTTATTAGCTAATGCGTCTTTTATTATCTGCTCTGTTTGTGAAATTGCTTGCGCTCTTGAAAGCATACTTTTTACAAAGGACAATTTAAGGTCAGTCACAGATATTCTCCTTCCTTTTTATCTTCCTGTATGAAGATGGACGAAATTTCCCTAATGCTTCAAAACCCAAATGTTCTAATATTAGAATATGCTAATTTGATAACTTCTGCCCCCAAAACTTTTAAACTTTTTTCTCAAAACAAGCCATATTCTATCAAATAAAGATGTAAACGTCAATTGCATATCTACTTTTTCACCGCAACATTTAACTGGGCATTTAATCGTTGATTCGGTAATTTCAATATATTCATTCAAATCTTCTATACCGAACATTTTCAGAAACCCCTCACAAGAAGATCTATTTGGCAATACCTAATTTTCGTTAAAATGCCTTCTCCAAAATTCCTAATGCATCATCATAAGTCACTTCTCTTGGATTGACAGCGATATGCCCGCTTTTCATAGCATCTTCAGCCATTTTCGGCAAAGACTCCCTTGTAACTCCAACGCTTTCAAGCGTTACTGGGGCGCCTATATCATCAGCAAGTTCAATAACCGCGTCAACTGCTGACATAGCTGCATCCATAAGCCTTATTGACTCTACATGCTCTCCCATTGTTTTCGCTATGTTGATGAACTTTTTGGGATTAGCTATAAGGTTAAATTCCATACCATGTGGCAACAAAATCGCATTAGCTAATCCATGCGGGACATGAAACATAGCACTTGGAGGCAAAGCTAACGCATGGACGATGCCTAATCTTGTGTTTGTAAATGCCATTCCAGCCATATTTGCCGCTATCTGCATGTTTGTAATTGCTGTCGCATTGTGGGAATCCGCAACAGATTGACGGAGGTTCTCTTCTATTAGCTTTATAGCTGATAATGCCAAAGTCTCTGTATATGTATTAGCATTTTTTGAAACGTAGGACTCAATTGCATGTGTCAAAGCGTCCATTCCTGCTGCAACTCTTACCATCCTTGGGGCTGTCGCAGGCATTCGTGGATCAAGTATAGCAACTCTTGGAACGAGCAGAGAACTCCATACAACAAACTTATAATTTCTGTCAGTATCTGTAATAACTGAGGAATATGTTACCTCACTTCCTGTCCCCGCGGTTGTCGGAATAGCTATTATAGGCATTGGTGGATTTGTAAATTTATCTGCTCCCTCATAATCTATTATAGAACCTGGATTATTCGCCATAACAGACATAGCTTTTGCTGCGTCTATATTGCTTCCGCCACCTAATCCAATTATCACATCAAAATTGCCGTTTTTTATTATCTCTGTGCCTTTTTCAACAAGCTTGACAGTAGGGTCTGGCATAACTTCACTGAATATCTCCGATTCAATACCATCTGATTTCAAAAGGTCGCGAATTTTATCTGCAACGCCAATTTTTACTAAATTCGGTCCCGTGACAATAAGAGCATTTTTTGCTTTCAATAACTTCGCCTCTGTGCCTAATTGTTCCAAAGCTCCCATACCTTTAACTATCTTTGTCGGCACATAAAATTTTGTAACGCCAATTCTACTCATTTAATTATCCTCCTTGTTGTTTATTATTTTGTTGTTCTATCTTATAAACATTTATTATAAACATTTATATAATTGTCTTCTTTTCTAAGTAGTATCATTACCGATATCTATCAACCATTTAACATATTGCTAAAATGAGTCCTTCTTTCGATTCATTATTCATAACATACTTCTTTGCCTATAATAAATTTAAGACTCAAGAAACTAACACAAATTGCTAAATAAATATCTTATAATTTACAATACCCATAACAGGTCCTACAATCGCCCAGATACTACCTATGACATAATCGCCTAATATCAATCCTAAGAAGAAAGGGATCGCCTTGCGGTGTGTTCCCATTCCACCTTGTTTCAATATAACATATTTTATCAACCAACTTATGAAAAAAGCAAACCAAAAATAATCCATAGCAAAGCTGATAGCAAGTGCATATCCCGCAGGATGCAAGGGCCACCAGAAGAACCTCATCCTTAAAAATGTCATAAACCCTATAGAAGCCAGACCAATAAACATAGCAGAAACACCGGGAAAATCAGTAAGAGTAGGATTGACAAGCCATCGCTGAAGCCTGTTAAATGCTTCCCAGCCAAGCCAAGACTTGAATCCACCAGCGGAAGCATTTCCCCCATAGCGATATGTTACATCAAGATTAGACCAATAAGTAGCGATAAATCCGACAAAAACTGCCACAATTATTGATATAAACAATTTTTTATTGCTCATCTTTGCAGATTCCGCCATTTTGAATGCCTCTATCTGATTTGGCATTGGGTGATTTCTATTACACCTATTGAACCAATAAAACATTGACATCATCGTCAAATCAGGCGGGCTAATCCTTCTTGTGCCAACGATTGATGCAAGCATATCATGCGGGTTGACAAAATATATCTCATGTGGAGCGCCAAACTCTGCCCTGACCCTCGCCATCGCTATTGAGAGAAGGAAAAATATACCAAAAAACGCAAATGTTATTGGGATACTCATTCCCGCAAGGTGACAAAATACTGTTATAAAAGCCATTGACAGAATAGCACCTATGACAGCCCATCTATATGATAAAGGTTCGTTTGAATCATCAATTTTTTTGCCAAGCCCAATAAAATTTTTTAGGACATTAAAGATATGCCTTCTTGTGACCCATAATGCCACTATTGCAAGGGCAATCCATGCACCCGAAGCCTGCTCATTGAAATACGGAAATCTTGCATCACGTAACCCCAAAGCGACGCCCAAAACTTTCAAAAAAAGCCTAAATACAAAGAAAAACCAGCATGAAAATGAGAGATCAAGTGGCAGAAAGAAGGCTATTCCGATCGCAAACGGATACATAGATATTCTTGTTCCAGCTAAGGCGTTCCACGGTCTATCGGTGAAATAGTGTCCTATATCATATTGCTTGATCCAGCTCATGTATGGGACTGCTGGAAATATATAATGAAAACCATTAATTGTTGTGATAAGACTTGCTAAACCAAATCCCATCCACATCGTTTTATTCGTAAAAAACTCAAGTTTTCCATCTCTTTGAGTAGTCATTCCCAAAGGCAATTGAATTATTGGAAAAGCTAATTTTTCTTCATGAGTCCATCTTTTCCTAATGATTACTGTCATACACATCAGAAATATGATAATGACAAAAAAGAAAATTCCCCAAGTGGTCAATGGAACGATCCATGGTTTAAAATTTTTCATATTATAAATGGACGATTCCCCACCATAAAAACCTTCAAGGACGCTTCTATCCGTTATTGTAAGCCATCTTGGAATATACCGAAAGAAAAGGTCTGACCATTCATTTTCAGGCGTCGCAAACCAGAAAGGATGGACAATAGTGCCGAACATATTTTGAAGTGTGTCATGACCAGAAAGCGTCTCAGA